>JBGPZS010000325.1:0-4958 GCA_041493865.1 Terriglobia bacterium | reverse complement strand
GCCGCGCTTGAGGGACTACAGTGCCGACGCGTCCAGTGTCCTCGCCAGGACATTTTCTGGAGCACCACCGATGAAAAGCAATATGTCTTTATCCGGAAACGCACCTCGCCAGATCAGTCCGGTCGTCTATTTAAGGAATTGATCACGAATGGGTTCTAAGTGCCGAACCCGCGTGTTCGGCAACGAAACGCTAAAATGCAGCAAATCGGACCAATCTCTCCCCAAAGTTCCGGCGCGAAACTGCGCTTCCGCGACGCCCGCTGCCCAATACGCCAACTCAGGCTGCGTCCCGCCTACAATGCCGGCTACCACATTGCGCAAGAGGTCCCGGATCGCCGCGCCATTCTTCAACGGATCCAACGAGAGCCAGTTGAGTTTCTCCTCTACTACCACCGCCTCCGGGAAATCGGCGTGGGCATCTTGCGCCAGCAGCCAGGCACGGCTGGCCTCGGGCTGCGGGAGGCCGGGGCGAAATCCATCAGTGATTTCAGGGAAGAACACCAAACCACGGGCGCTCCTGAGTCCGGTCGCCTCAACGCGAAACATTCGTCAGGTAAGCCTCCGCGGTGGTGAAACGAGCTTCTGTATAATTGCCGCTTCTATGCGAACCGATTGGACTCGCCAGGAAATTTCTACGGTCTACCATCAGTCCTTTGTTGATCTGCTATTTCGGGCACAAAACGTTCATCGCAAGTTTCATCCTGCCGGTACGGTCCAGATATGCAGGTTGCTTTCCATCAAGACAGGCGGTTGTCCTGAGGATTGCGCCTATTGTCCTCAGAGCGCGCATTACAGGACGGGAGTTGAGCGGCAACAGCTCATGGACAAAGATGAGATTCTCGCCTGCGCGAGCAAGGCTAAGGCCGAGGGAGCTACCCGGTTTTGCATGGGCGCAGCCTGGCGTCAGGCACCTGAGGGCAGCGAGTTCGATTCTGTGCTGGATTCGGTGCGGGCTGTCGCCGGACTTGGCATAGAGGTCTGCTGCACTCTTGGCATGCTGACGGAAACGCAGGCTCTCCGGTTGAAAAAAGCTGGGCTTACCGCCTACAACCATAATCTTGATACTTCTCCGGAGTTTTACGGCCAGGTCATCAGCACACGCTTTTATCAGGAGCGCCTGGATACGATTGCCGCAGTGCGCAAAGCCGGAATTACCGTCTGCTGCGGCGGCATTCTGGGCATGGGCGAGTCAGACGAAGACCGTGTGGGCTTGCTGCATCAGCTCGCCACACTGAATCCCCACCCGGAGAGCGTGCCCATCAACATGCTGGTTCGCGCTGAAGGGACGCCTCTGGCGCGGGCGCGAGAACTGGATCCTTTGATTATGGTGCGGACAATCGCAACGGCACGCATCCTAATGCCGCGCTCGATGGTTCGTCTTGCCGCCGGGCGCGCGCAGATGACGCGTGAAGCTGTTTTGCTTTGCTTCCTGGCCGGAGCAAATTCCATCTTCTATGGCGAAAAGCTACTGACCACTCCCAACCCCGCACCCGATCAGGACAGCGCACTGCTGCGTGAACTGGGTCTAAAACCGATGCCACAAGCTGCTCATGCGCACTAGTCCCTTTGTCCGGCGAATGGCATCATGCCTTGCGGAACTGGAGAAACAAGCCCAGATGCGGGATCTCTCCTTAACCCAGGGAGTCAATCTCTGCTCGAACGACTACTTGGGGTTGGCCGCCGATCCTCGTTTGAAAGAGGCGCTGATTGAAGGTATTGAAAAGTGCGAGAGATTCGGCGCAACCGGGTCGCGTTTGCTGAGCGGGCATCATGTTGTTTGGGACGAATTGGAGGCCGCCTTCACTGCTTTTGCCGGGACAGAAGCGGCTCTGTTTTTCAACTCCGGCTTTGCCGCCAATACAGGCCTGCTCACGGCATTGCTGAGACCCGATGATATTGTTTTTTCTGATGAGTTGAACCACGCCAGTATCATCGATGGCATCCGCTTGTCGCGTGCGCAGAGGGTTATCTACCCACACGGCGATTTGAATTTCCTGGATGGCGCTTTGCGCAAGCATTCTCAAGGATGCGGAGCGCGGGTCATCGTCACCGAGAGCATCTTTAGCATGGATGGCGACCGCGCTCCCCTCATCGAAATGTTTCGGATCGCAGAAAACTATGGTGCGGAAGTCATTGTGGACGAGGCCCACTCGACCGGTGCATGCGGTCCCCAAGGTCGTGGTTTGGTGGCCCAGTTTGGCTTGGAGAAACAAGCTCTGGCTGTCGTCCACACCTGTGGCAAGGCACTGGCGAGCAGCGGGGCCTTCGTCTGCGGAAGCAAGACGCTGAGGCAGTTTCTGATCAATCACGCCCGCAGCTTCATCTTCAGTACTGCGCTACCGCCTTATCTTGCCTATCAGATCAGTGCCGCCCTGCACCTGGCTAGCTCAATGGAGGCCGAGCGAGGGCATCTGGCATTGCTTTCAGCAAACCTGCGTGAAAGGCTGGCTTCCCTTGGCTTCGACTGTAGCCTCAGTAACGCTCACATCGTACCGTTGATCGTTGGCGGCAATAAGGCTGCATTAGGCCTTGCGGCGGCCTTACAAGACCGTGGCTTTGCCGTCCGCGCTATCCGTTCCCCCAGTGTGCCTCCGGGAACCGAACGGCTGCGCCTCTCGCTAACTGCTCAGCTAACAATGGATAATATCGAACGATTTTCAGACACCATGCTGGCGGTCTCTGCTCTCAACATCGGCCATGGTTAAAGGCTTCTTCATCACGGGAACAGACACGAACATCGGCAAGACCGTACTGTCGGCGCTGTTGTGCGCTGCTTTGCAGGGCAGGTATTGGAAGCCGATCCAAACCGGGGCCTGCGAAGGCACCGACCGGGAACAAGTCAAGTCCTGGACAGGAATGGACGAGAGGCGGTTCGTGTCTGAGACCTACGTATTTGATGACCCTGTTTCACCGCATCTGGCCGCCGAACGCGCCCAACGAGAGATCTTGCTGGACCAAATCGAGTTGCCCGCACCCGACCCGACCATGCCGCTGATCGTCGAAGGCGCAGGCGGCGTTATGGTACCCATTAATTCCCGTCAGTTCATGACAGATTTGATTCGTCACCTTGCTCTCCCGGCGGTTCTGGCTGCACGCAGCACGCTGGGAACAATCAATCACACATTGTTATCGGTGGAGTGCCTGCGCAGCGCGGGCGTCCGAGTACAGGGCGTGGTCTTAATCGGGCCCGAGAATGCCGACAATAAGGCGGCCATTGAGCACTACGGAAAGATTCGAGTCATCGGACAGATTCCCACGCTCCAGGGCATCAACAAAGAGATTTTACGCGAGGTCTTTGCCCAGCACTTTGTCCAGGAAGCCTTTGCATGAGTGTCTCCCCTGGCCTGAAAACCTGGCACCCATTTACCCAGACACATGTTGATCCTGACCCACTGCGGGTCGTCGGGGCGCAAGGAACCTATCTCTACACGGACGATGGCCGCAAGATCATTGATGCCATTTCGTCCTGGTGGGTCAACTTGCATGGGCATTGTCATCCACGGATTGCCAATGCTATAGCTACCCAAGCGGGAAAACTTGACCATGTTTTGCTCGCCGGTTTCTCCCACCCAAGCGTAGAGCAGCTCACACAGAAATTGCGGAGCATTGTTCCTTCCGCCTTGACTCACGTGTTCTATTCCGACGATGGCTCAACGGCCGTGGAAGTCGCACTGAAACTGGCGGTGCAATATTGGCAAAACCGAGAGCGTCCTGAAAAGCAGGAAGTTGTCGCTCTTGATCATGCCTACCATGGTGATACGGTAGGGGCCATGTCGGTAAGCGCCGACTCAGGATTCACCGGTCCCTTTTCTCGCCTTCGCTTTCCGGTGCATCGTGTGCACTCAGCGTACTGCCTCCGTTGCCCCGTGGGCAAGAAACGCGCCAGTTGCGAAATCGATTGCGTGCTGTCCCTCAAAAACCTGTTGGAACGGAGCGGCAACACGATTGCTGCGGTAATCGTAGAACCGTTGCTTCAGGGCGCCGGTGGCATGATCGTCCATCCGACCGAGTTCTTGCAGCGCATTCGCGCGCTTTGCGCGGAGCACGAAGTGCTTCTCATCGCCGACGAAGTGCTCACCGGCTTTGGACGGAGCGGAAGAATGTTTGCTTCTGACGTGGCGGGAATTGTTCCGGACCTGATGTGCCTTTCCAAGGGCATCACGGGCGGCTTTCTCCCTCTCGGGGCCACGCTGTGTACCGACGTTATTCAGCAGGAGTTTGCTGGGCCGGGACGCAGTTTCTTTCATGGACATTCCTATACCGGAAACCCTTTGGCCTGCGCGGCGGCGGTTGCCAACCTGGAGATCTTTGAGACCGAGGATGTCTTCGGGCGGATTGACCGGATTGCGGCTCAGCATGCGAAGCGCCTGGCACGTCTGGCCGTACATCCGCGGGTGGATGAGGTGCGCCAGATCGGAACCGTCGCCGCAGTAGAGTTGCAGGCTGAGGATGCGGGATACTTTTCCACGCTCAAGAGCCGACTGTACAAATTCTTCCTCGAGCGTGGTGTCCTGCTCCGCCCACTGGGGCATGTCATTTATGTATTACCGCCGTACAGTGTCAGCCGCGAACAACTTGATTACGTGTATGAGGTGATTGAAGAGGCGCTCGAAAAGATTAGCTGAGAGATTGTTGACACGACACCGAGATCTGCGAATTCCAGTCCACTGAAGATAATGGACGGAGTTGTAGCAAAAGGCCTCGTCTGGTTGCGGGGGATAGATTTGAACCTTAGGTCCGCATTGATTCCACTTAAGTTATCGATTCTGCGATTCGCGAAATTGGCACAACGGCAAAAGAGGCGATTCTTTCTTACACTTTTCCTACACATTGCTTTCTTGCTCCAGCATTTAGCCGTTCCCGCTCTCGCTTGGCGATTCTTGCCCTTCTTGCCTGCATCGCGCTTTCCTCCACCATTCGGACTCAGTAAGGCATAAAAGGCCCAGCACCTTGCCGTT
>JBGPZS010000051.1:0-13137 GCA_041493865.1 Terriglobia bacterium | reverse complement strand
GCATAGCCGTGCAAGGGACTGCGCTTGAGCGTCTGCAGAATCATCATCTCCAGGGCGCCGGGGAAAAGATCGCGTTGTTCCTGCTGTTTCATCATGGTGATTCTAGCAAGGCATTATGTAAATAGCCATAGACGGAATATGGGTATGGACGTTTGTTGGACGGAAAGGCGCAGGAAGGGTTAGCAGAATTGCCAGCATTGCCGGAATTGGCGATTTTGAAAGTCGCAGCCAACGCCCGCAACGAAGGAGGCGCTCATCAAGGGGCAAAAACCGCGGAGCAGATTCCTCGGCCTCGCCCCAAGCCAAGAGAAAGACTGCAGCCCTGTTCATGGCTCGGCCCTCGGAATGGCACGCCGTTGTTCTTAGCCCCAGGGACTAGCGGGCCTTGACCTGGCGCGTGCTCTTATACAACAGAGCAGCGAGGACGCCGCCGGCCATCGGGGCCACGATAAACAGCCAAAGCTGCTGCAGCGCCCAGCCGCCCACCAACACTGCCGGCCCGACACTCCGAGCAGGATTGAAAGAGCCGTTGGTCACGGGGATGCCGGCGAGAATAATCGTCGTAAGGATCAGGCCGATGGGAATTCCGGCAAAGCCCGCCGGCGCACGCTCGTCGGTGGCGCCAAGGACGGTGAATACAAGCAGCATAGTAAGGAACATTTCCGCCACAAAGGCGGCGGCCATGGAATAGTTCGCTGGAGAGTGATCACCAAAACCATTGGCAGCGCCGGCCAGGGAAGCGATTGAGCCTCCTGCTGCACCTTCCGCGATAAACAGTACGATGCCGGAGGCAATAATCGCGCCAACACACTGCGCTACCCAGTAGCCGACAGCATCTTTGACATTCATGCGCCCGCTGAGCAGCATTCCCAGGGTGACTGCCGGATTGATGTGGCACCCGGAAATTGGACCAACGGCAAAAGCCATGGCCAAAAGCGCGAGTCCAAAGGCCATGGCAACGCCCACGTTGCCAACTTTGGAGCCTGCGATCACGGCGGTGCCCAGTCCGGCGAAGACCAGGACAAATGTGCCAATCAACTCTGCAGCGTATTTCATGCGATTTTCCTCTCAGAAATCTTCAGCAAGATCCAAGACTTGCTAAGAGGCGGACGAGCAAAGTGTTGTTGTCTGTCCACTCCCTGGCAAAGATTCCAGTTGCGATGTCAGCGGGAATTCTACATGGGAGCCATTGTTTTGGCACGTATCAGCGAAGGTGCCAGACTTAAAGGCAGGATGAAGTTTTCAGTGGGGGTGGCACCAAAGGGTTTACGGCAGGAAAGAAAAAGGCCATCGCACCAATGGCATCTATTCCGGGGTCGAGCGGTCTCTATATAGTTCTTTCGATCAGGCGAAATCGGTAAACGCGTAAGCCATTGTTAACAAATAGCTTACGCTTGGCCTGCGAAACCAATTTGGCACCCGGAGCGCGGCGAGTGATCAAGGTCAACCGAAGGATTTTCAAAACTCTCTACCGGCTAACGCTGCCGGGAAGCCTGCTGCTTGTATTTTCCGCGCTGCTGATCCGCGTGGGGGTTCTAGCCGATCCGCAAGCGCCGATCGTGCGGTTCTACCCTATAGCAGTTTTTGGCGTGGGCCTGGCGCTGAGCGCGTTCTTCCGGCGCAGCCGTCTGTTCTTTGCGCTGCTGGCGCTGGCCCTGGCCCAGGGCGCGTTCGCCTGGGTACTGCCCCGGTTATCGCCGAATTCGGCCCAGATTACCAGGAGTGCGATCGCTCTTCTGCTGCCAATCAACCTGCTGGTTCTGGCGTTTCTGCGCGAACGGGGAATTGTTTCGCCCGCGGGACGTCGCCGGCTGGCTATCGTTGCCTTGCAAGTGATGGCTGTAGCTATCCTTTGCATGCCTTCCCTGGCACAAATTGCCGTGCAACTCGGACGGGCATTTGTTCCACCGATTTTTTCCGAATGGAGCGGGCTCTCACAGCCCGCGCTGCTGACGTTTATTCTGGCAACCGCGATGATCATGGTCCCGCTGGTCCGGCGGTACAAGGCGGTGGAGAGCAGCCTATTGTGGAGCCTGGTAGCTGCGTTCGTCGGACTCCGCGCGGCTGGCACAAGCCATCTTGACGGTGTCTATTTTGCTGCTGGCGGTCTGGCGCTGATCGTCGCATTGATTGAGACCTCTTACGCCATGGCCTACCTGGACGAGCTAACGCAGTTACCCAGCCGCCGGGCGCTGAATGAAGCGCTGCTGAAGCTGGGCGAGTCATACTCGATCGCCATGCTCGATGTTGACCATTTCAAGAAATTTAATGACAGCTACGGCCACGAGTCGGGCGACCAGGCGCTGCGGCTGGTAGCGTCGCGACTGGCACACATCAGCGGCGGCGGCAAGGCCTATCGCTACGGCGGAGAAGAGTTCGCGATCGTGTTTCCGAACAAGGCCTCAGAAGAAGTCTTTGTTTTTCTGGACAGGATGCGGCGCGTGATTGAACAATCTGTGTTCACGGTCCGGGGCAAGGACCGGCGCAGAAAAGGGAAGAGCGGCATTGGGCGCGGGAGCAAGAAACAAACCAATGTGACGGTTAGCATCGGACTGGCCGCAACCAACGGCGACAAACTCGCGCCAACCGAGGTGCTACGCATGGCCGACCAGGCACTGTACAAAGCCAAAGCCAAAGGCCGCAACTGCACGGTGACGGCCAAGCTGGGCAGGGCGCCAAGCGCGGTGCAGCAGCCAAGCATGCGCGTGCTGAGCGTGAGCTAGGTCAGGCCCGCTTCACGCATCCGCTGAGCGTGATTAGCGTATGAGATCTGCTGAATGCGGTCACGATCAAGGCCAAGCGGGTTCGGAGTAAAAATAAATTCCGTGCGCCTGGGTATGTGCGCGGCTTCGCGCATGAAGAGTTCGCGCACCGGGCCGACATGTTCAGGGTGCTGCTCCAGTTGCTCACGCAGGAAGTCCATTCCGTGCACCAGGTGGCGGCCTTCATCCGAGCGGATCAGCTTGATGCCTTCAAGAAGCCGGGGGAACATGCCTGTCTTTGCCAGCAAGTCTTCAAAGAATTCATATCCAGTGAGCGCCATCGTACCCTCAACCACGGCCATGTAATGGCACGCGAAGAGGCTTAAAGCCAAAGGGAGATCGCCGTTCTTGCCGTTCGTCAGAGCCTGACCGATGGCTTCACCGCGCTGGCGCAGCTCGTCGAGCAGCACGCCTTTGTATTCAGGGACCAAGTAGGCTGACGTGTCCACCTTGCCGCAGACCTCCTGGAAGTAGCGCTCGAAGAACTCCGCGTGCTTTACCTCTTCAAAGATCTGAGTGGAGAGGAACATGCGGCGGTCGAGGTCCGGCATGGCCAGCATGAACCATGCCAGCGTGTCAGAGACACTGACTTCTCCTTCATAAAACAGCGCGCAAGTTTTGATGAGCTGCTCGCGTTGCTCAGGGTTAAGCATCTGCCAGTGGGCTTTGTCTTCCGTCAGGTCGATCTTGGCTGGGTCCCAGACGCCAAGGCTCTTGGCGATGTTATAGAGCTGGCGCGGTGACTTGGTGCTGTGAGCAGCCGTGGACAAGAAACACCTCCCTGAGCCATTACAGTATCAAAAAAAGCCAGCATTCCTACGCGCATGGGAAGTTTATTTTTGCTCCGTGATCTTTTGATTTTTACGCCTGCACATTCACACACTAGAAATATTTTGCTCGAGGAAATGAGTACAATCATCTGATCAAAGTATTCAAGGAGGTAATCATGGCAGCACAGCCGCAAACATTCCCACAGGAGAGCAGGAACATTAGCCAGTCACTTCTTCCCGAGTTCGATCACGAGATGGCCAACACGCGCAAGTCGCTGGAGCGCATCCCTGACGATAAACTCGGGTTCAAGCCTCATCCGAGGTCGACGTCGCTGGGCGGGCTGGCCACGCATTTGTCCACCATCAATCACTGGACCGAGGCTATTGTCGGCCAGGACACCTTCGACGTCAGCACAGCGCCGCGGAACACAGAACTCACGTCGCGCGCCGAAGTGTTGGCAACCTTTGACGCGAACATGGCCACAGCGCGCAAAATCATCGCCGAGGCCACGGACGCTCATCTGCTCAAGCCCTGGTCGCTCATGTCCGGCAGCCATACAGTCCTTACCATGCCACGTGTCGCGGTCCTGCGCAGCTTTATTCTGAACCACACCATCCATCACCGCGCACAGCTCGGCGTCTACCTGCGGATGAACGATGTTCCAGTGCCCTCGATTTACGGGCCGTCGGCGGACGAAGGGAATATGTAGAAGACTGAGCAAGATAGGGCTGTTGCCATGGCGGGCGAGCCTTGCGCTTGAGGCCGGGGCCGTAACCTCCCCAAAAACTACAGGCCTCGGTGTTTGCCGAGGCCTGCTTTAGAGCCCTATCTAACTGGGTGCTTTCCCCCGAAACCACCAGTCAGATTGTTAATGCACAGTGATCATGGCAGGCGCCGCCAATTCCAACAAGAGTACAGAGGTAACCAGCGGGAAATCTTACTTCGAACGCGATCGCGCCAATCCACGACAGCCGCAAAGAATGGGGTTATTGGGACGAGCGAAGTCAGGAATTAACCTTAGAGCATTGACTAAGACCCGGCTGCGCGTTTTCGAACCGTTTATTTGCGACTATTCCCGACCTGCGTCTCCTGCGAAAAGCTGCGCGAAATCCACGTGAATGCGGTAAACTCTTACTTTACGCCTATGACTGCCATCCTTTAATTCGGCGCTTTCTGCTGTAACTCCTTAAAACTCAGGTTGTAGACGTGTCTCTCGCGCTCTTGTGCTGAGGCCCAAGTCCGCTTCCACAGCCGAAAAAACCGGAGTGTATCGAATGCAACTGCAATTGGCAGGATGGAATGAATTCTGGGCCCAGCATTTCACTGACTTCGCCGGCAAAGGGCTGACCCCTGCGCGCGTACTGGCGCAATACCGGCATACCTATTCACTCTGGACTGAAACCGGCGAAGCCGGAGCCGAAGTTGCCGGAGCGCTCTTGTATCGCGCTGAACCCGGCGATCTGCCTGCCGTGGGCGACTGGGTAGCTATTCGCCAGTATGCACACGGTGACCTGGCCATCATCACTGACGTTCTGCCCCGCAAGACGAAATTCTCGCGGAAAGCCAGCGGCCCAGCGGCGGAAGAGCAGGTGATCGCCGCCAACGTGGATTTGCTTTTCATCGTCTGCGGGCTCGATTACGACTACAATCTGCGCCGGTTGGAGCGTTACCTGGTTGCGGCCGGGCAGAGCGGAGCTGCGGCGGTGATCGTTCTGAACAAGGCGGACCTTTGCGCCGACGTTGAAGCGCGTGCGGCGGAAGTGAATGCCATTGCGCCCGGCGTGCCTGTTGTGGCGATCTCGGCCCTCAGCGCTGCGGCCGACGGCGCTACCGAGAATATCGGTGCGAGGGCCGTACAAGAAAGAGTATCCTACGCCGCGGCGGACGCATTGCTGCCGTTCATCGCGCGCGGCCAGACTGCCGCGCTTGTTGGTTCTTCCGGCACGGGGAAATCCACCATCGTGAACCAACTGCTGGGCACGGCAGCGCAAGCTACACAGCCAACCCGTGAATCTGACAGTCGCGGCCGTCACACCACTACGCATCGCGAGCTGTTTTTTCTGTCCAACGGCGGGCTGGTCCTGGATAATCCTGGCATTCGCGAGCTTCAGCTCTGGTCACAGGATTTCCGACAGGGAAGTTCCGCTGCGCAATCCGCCGTGGACCAGGCATTCCCGGAGATTGAGGCGCTCGCCATGTCCTGCGCTTTCCGCGACTGCACCCACAACGCCGAGCCCGATTGCACCGTGCAAACCGCCCTGGCTTCCGGGGAGATTGATGAAGCCCGCTGGCGCAGCTATCTAAAGCTGCGTCGCGAACTGCGCCACGCCGCCGCGCAGGTGGACCATAATCTTCGCCGCACAGAAAAGGAGCGGTGGAAGAAGTTGTGCAAGGCCGTGAAGCGAAACCAGAAGAAACGGTAAGACGCAATCAACAGCATTCAATTCACCACGAGACAAGGAGACGCGGAGAAGAATAGCGCTGTCGCCGCAGACGGGTGCAGCAATTTTGCAATCCTTCTGGGTCCGTTACAGAGATTCGCAGCGCTTAGCTAGCCAGCCCAGGGCTTAGCGGCCTGGCGGGGGCGTACAACATTACGATGATTTCCGTGCCTGCATGCGGTTGCGACTTCACCACGAGTTCACCGCCCAGCATTCGCACGCGTTCTTGCATGCTGACCAGCCCCAAGCCACTCGATAAGAGGCCCGGGTCAAAGCCAATTCCCGAGTCTTTGATCCGCATGCGAACCAGGCTGTTGTCACCGCCCAGCTCAATGATAATTTTTTCGGCCCGGCCGTGTCTTACCGCGTTACTCACGGCTTCCTGCGCCACCCGATAAAGACATAGTTTTGCATCATGGGAAAGCACAGGATCTTCGCTAGCATCCACCTTCGCCGTTATACCGTGTTTTTCTGAAACCTGGCGGCAGAGCTTGTTCAGTGCCGCCCGCAGGCCCAGGAGTTGCAGCGTGTTGGAGTGAAGTTGACGCGAGACGTCGCGAATGCCCGTGACAACCTCATTTACGTCGGCAATCACTTCCTTGACCAAAGCAAGCTCGGCTTCCATTCCGGCGGGCAGGTTCTGACTCAACCCGGAGAGCCTCACCTGCAACAGGGCGAGGCACTGGCCAATGTCATCGTGCAGCTCGCAGGCGATCCGGCGCCTTTCTTCTTCCTGGGCATGGATCAGCCGGCCTGCCAGGTCGCGGATGCGCTGGTAGTTGTCGTTTACAGTTCGCTGGCTGCGCCGCAGGTCCTCTTGAATCGCATGTCGTTCCTCGATCACGACAGCGAGAAAAAGCAAAGGCACTGACACCACCAGGAGAAAGAACTGGATCGTCAGCGCATTCTGAGACGGTGAGCCGGTAGCGAAAACCCCTTTGCCGTGGGCCGCGCTTACGATCGAAAAAAGAGACAATAGTGAAAGCGCAGTCGAAGTCCCAACCGGTCCGGTCCGCACCACCGCCCAGATGAGAAAAGGAAAAGGAATGCACAGAAGCAAATGAGAAGGCACGCCGTTCGGCAGGACAAATGCATAATACAAGACCGCTGTAAACCCCAGTGACAATACAGCGAGTTCCCTCAGGCGGTGCTTCTTTGCCTGGCCGCTCACGAACCAATAAAGAAGCGTGGGTGTAACGATTAAGCTTGCCAGCACATTGCCCAGGAACCACTGGTACCATGCGGCCCAGAAATCGTACCCACGCGCATAACGAGCAGCCGCTCCTCCCAGAGCGGAAAGGAACGGAGCGGCCACGACGGCCGTGGCAACAAAAAGGGTAAACGCGTGCAGCGTAACCAGACGGACCGGCCAGCCCAGGAAGCGCCGCAACACGTAGGCGGAGAACAATCCCTTCAACGCGTCATTGGCGAAGGCACTGAGCAGGAACCAAAGAGGAATTGCCGCCGTAGACGTTACCACCAGACGTATCGGCAGCGCAGCAACCAGATAAGCCCACCATTGTTTCCTGGGCGTTGCCAGAAGCCAGGACAATAAAATAGCGTCGGGCAACCAGAAAGGCGACGCGGAGGTCTGCGAAAACAGCGATCCATACTTGTAGGCGATCCAGTAAGCGGGCAGGAAAAGGAGAAACCGGCGGACGTCGGCAGGGGTGACATCGCGGAACAGGGCTTTCCAATCGCGTCGGGGAGGGGAAACGCCTTCCCCCAACTGAGAGGTCGAACGCTCGATCAATCCAGGGGAACCCGGCAGATTCCACCTCCACAGCATTCCCCATTTGGGAAAACATCTGCATCATAACAAAGAACGGCCTGCCTGGTGGACTGGGGCAGGAGAGCCGCCTACACGCTGTTTTTGAAGCGCTGACCGCCTCGCAAAGCTCGAACCGCGGAGCTTAGATGCTTCTTTCTAAAGGTTTATCCAGGGATCACGTACCTGGCCGGGGCGTGCGCCACTGGTTGTGCACGACGAGAAATGGCCAACCCTTCGATATCGAACGCCCCCTGTCAGTTTTACCAGTACCTCCTAGGCATCTGAGCTGGATATTCTTTGATCAAAGAAGAAGTGAGTTGGTAGCCTAGCAGAAGGCTGATAGCATTTCCGCCGCACCCAGCCGGTGACGGTTCCTTGCGATAAGCAGACTGCATTTTACTCAAAAGGAGCCTTAAATGGCCGAGACCCTACGTGTGTCTGGGAAGTACTTTACGCAGTCATCTCACAGGTATAGGACTGGCGACGGCCAAAGCGAGTCGTCCATTCAGGTTCTCTTGGTTGATGACTACGAACCATTTCGCCGCTTCGTATGTTCCATGCTGAACGGAATACGGGAATTGCAGGTCGTCGGCGAAGCCGCGGACGGCGTGGAAGCGGTTAACAAAGCTGGCGAACTGCGGCCGGATCTTGCTCTATTGGATGTCGGGCTCCCAGGTTTGAACGGAATCGAAGTCGCTCGACGCATCCGAAAGCTTGTGCCCGAATGTCAGATCGTCTTCCTGAGCCTGGAATCCTCCACCGATGTGATAGCCGAAGCGCTTGAGTTGGGCGCGCTTAGTTACATTTTGAAAGAGCGCATTGGAAGCGAGCTGTTACCCGTTGTGGAAGCAGTCATTCTGGACAAGCTATTGGTCCGTAAGAACGTGAGGAAAGCTGAAGTGCGTTATTGAACGGCGCGGCCAAACAAAAGCTATGCAATAGGTGTTGTTGATTGCGGCCGCCGGACTGTTGCGAAATCAAGGTTCCAGCCGGGACAGCAACTTTCTGCCGCGTGCCTTCATTGCCGGCGTGCCGTTACGGGCCGCTGAGCGCAGAACCTCTAAGACCCTGGGCTGAAGGCGCGAATCATCCCGCGCCAGGTCGGCCAGCCCCTGCAGGGCGAAGGTCTTAACGATGGAACTGCGGTCTTCCAGATAGCGGTTCAATAAAGACGCCGCCAGCTGTCGCTCGCGATCGCTCAGAGCGAGTCGTGGAACCATGGCGGCCAGGTGCCAGCGCATTTCCTGTTGACTGGCTTCGGCCATCAAACCCAGCAGTTCCTTCTTGTAGGGCTGAAGAAACTCGCGATTCTTTCGCGTGACTTTCTCGATCGCGTCCGCGGCCCGCATGCGCACGCGAGGGTCCTCAGACCATAAGCCTGCGATCAGTTGAGGAAAGAGTCTGGGATGCTTGAGTACAAGTGCCGCTGCCATCTCAGAGCGGCCGATCGTTCTTCGGTCGCCGCCTTCCAGGAGCGCAAGAATGTTCTTTCGCGGCATGGAGAGTAGCCAAAGCCAAATGATATACCGGCCAATCCTCCCGCCGAGTAGTTCCACGGCACGCGCTCGCGTTTAGACCAACGGAATGAAAGTCGCGCCGATCGCTGGTCTCTGGTTCATAATTGAGGGCACTATGACGGCATCGACAAAGCAGATTGGCCAGCGGCCGGCTTCTGAGCCACCACAACCAGCAGACGCGGCCCAAAACCCGATTGCGCAAAGTCACCTTGACTATGATCCACTCGCGCAAAACCAGGTTCCGCCTCTGACCGGCTATAACCTCTTTCTGAGCGATCGCACTCTGGTGCAGGCCGTGGAGCGCGAAGGCGCGGGTTGGGCGCGGGAGCAGATCAGCGAGCTTGGCCGCCTGCTGGGCACGGAAGAGGCGCAACGCTGGGGCTATGAAGCCAATGAGAACAAGCCGATATTGCATACGCATGACCGTTACGGCAACCGTCGCGATGAGGTGGTCTTTCATCCCGCGTGGCACAACTTGATGCGGACTTCGGTTGCGAACCGGCTGCAAAGCCTGCCCTGGGAGAAGCAAACCCGCCGCGGAGCCATAGAGAGAAGAAAGACCGGCGCGCACGTGGCGCGAGCGGCGCTCATGATGCTGACCGCCCAGAATGAAGCAGGGCATACGTGTCCTATTTCCATGACGTTCTCTGCTGTGACAGCGTTGCGCGCGGAGCCAGAACTGGCGCGCGAATGGGAGCCCCGCATTCTCTCTACCACATATGATCCCCGGTTTGCTCCGGCGCACGAGAAGTCAGGCGCGCTGTTGGGCATGGGGATGACTGAAAAACAGGGGGGATCTGACGTACGTGTTAATACCACACGTGCGGAGAAAATCGGAAGCTCGCGCGAATACCTGATCACCGGCCATAAATGGTTTTGCTCCGCCCCCATGTGCGATGCCTTCCTCATTCTGGCGCAGGCGCCCAAGGGCCTCTCTTGCTTCCTGCTGCCGCGCTGGACTCCTTCCGGCGAGCGCAACCGCTTCTATATTCAGCGACTGAAAGACAAAATGGGGAACCGTTCGAATGCCTCGGGTGAAGTTGAATTCGCGCAAGCGTGGGCGCATCTGGTGGGCGAAGAGGGAAGAGGCGTGCATACCATCATTGAGATGGTCAACCACACACGCCTGGACTGCGCGATTGCCGCCGCGGGATTGATGCGGCAGGCTCTGGCGCAGGCCTTGCATCACGCGGGCCATCGCCGGGCGTTTGGGAAACTGCTGATTGAACAGCCGCTCATGCGCAACGTGCTGGCCGATCTGACAATTGAGTCGGAGGCGGCGACACTGCTGATGGTCCGTCTCGCCCGCTCGTTCGACGCGCGCGAATCGGACGAGCGTGAGCGGTCGTTCTGCCGCATTGCCACAGCCATTGCCAAGTACTGGCTGTGCAAGCGCTCACCTGTACATGTGGGTGAAGCGTTGGAGTGCCTGGGCGGAAACGGCTATGTGGAAGAGTCGATCATGCCGCGGCTGTACCGTGAAGCTCCGCTGTACTCGATCTGGGAAGGCTCGGGGAACGTGATCTGCCTGGACGTTCTTCGCGCGCTGGCCAAGGACCCGGCGATCATGGAGGCGCTGCTGGCTGAGTTGAATTCCACTTCCGGCGCCGACAAGCGCCTGGACAATTATGTCGCGGGAATTCAAGAAAGATTGTCCGACAAAGCAAGCAACGGATCGCTCCAAAGCTATGGCTCCGTAGACTTCGCAGCACGGGAACTCACGGAAAGGCTTGCACTGTCGCTGCAGGCATCATTGATTGTCCGGCATAGCTCTCCGGCGATCGCCGATGCGTTCATCGCTTCCCGGCTGGCAGGGCAACATGGACAAGCCCTTGGGACGCTGCCAGCGGGCATTGACGTGGATGGCATCATGAAACATGTTGCCGAGCCATTGGGATAGTCAAAAAAAAGTCTTCGCGGCCGGCGTTCAGCCGCGAAGACTCCACCAAGGAAAAAAAACAGAAGGTACACAGAGGCTAGCGAAAGGAGCTCGGCAGGGGCCACTGTGCTCTTCTTTGGTTCCCTATCAGCCTAGTGAAACCAGATGCTGAATCGTTTCAAACATCGGCAATTTTATTCATTATTTTTTTCCGGCTGGCTTTCGCACGAGGTCGGGGTAGTGGTGAAAGGCCGAGAATCGTTATAATCGGCTGTTTCGCGATAGCACGTCAGATTCCAAATCCACTCCAAGAACCGAGGTCCTTACCGGATGAAACTTTCGTTGCGGTCTTATCTGTTGATTGCGTTGGTTTTAGCCTGCTTCTCTCCCGCCGTGATCGCTCAAACGGCCGCGTCGGCGCGTGCAGACGATACGAAAAAAGCCTACAAAGCCGCCATGGAAGAGGCTGACCAGAAGATTGCCGCGGAAGTAAAGTCCCATTCTGAATTGATGAAGAACCTGGAGTACCTCACAACCGAGATCGGCCCCAGGCTCACCGGTTCCAAACAAATGCAGCAGGCCAGCGATTGGACACTCAAACGCTTCCACGATTACGGTGCTGAAGCGCATTTGGAGACTACTGAAATCCCGCACGCTTACTATCGCGGTGCGGATACGGCGGAAATCGTTGTGCCGATTGCGCGGCGCATCGAGGTCCGCTCCATGGGTTGGAGCAAAGCGACGCCCGGAGAAGTTTCGGGGACGGTCGCACTGGTAAAGATGGACTCTATGGATGATCTGGTCAGGCTCAAGGGCAAGCTGAAAGGCGCGATCGTGCTGCTGAACAAGCCCGCGGAGATTCCTGCCGATCCCGAGGAGAATGCATACGATGCTGTTATCGCTCCGGACCGCGGGCTAGCGCGTGTCCCACGCCAGGGCTTCCAGGAGAGGATCAAGACTATGGTGGCGCTCGCCCAGGAGCAACCGGCGGTGATTCTGTTGGACAGCGGTAAGACTGACAATCTTTTCAATATGGGCAGTTTCAGCCGGTATCAGCCGTCCGAAGTGCCGTTGGCGTTTCTTACACATGAAGATTTCAGCTTGATCTACCGATTGGCGGCCATAGGCGCTGTGTCCCTTAAAGTGAACCTGACGGGAACTTTTAGCCCGGCGCCTGTGCCGGCGTCAATCACGGTGGCAGAAATCCGCGGCAATGAACTTCCTGACGAGCGAGTGATTATTGGAGGTCACCTGGATTCCTGGGACTTGGGCCAGGGAGCGCTCGATAACGGCACTGGAGCCATGGCGGTTTTGGAAGCGGCACGCACTCTGAAGGCTTTGGGCTGGAAGCCCAAGCGGACGATTACGTTCATTCTTTTCACCGGCGAAGAGCAGGGAGGCGTGGGTGTTGAGACGTTCATGAAGAACCACGCCGGCGAAGTTTCTAAAATGGATGCGGTGCTGGTCCACGATACGGGCACCGGCAAGGTTTTCAGTATTGCACTGGAAAACCTGTATGAGACTGGCCCGCTGATGGCGGAGATTTATGAACCGTTGCGCGAGGTGTTTGACCTGCAACCGTTGAGCACGCGTTATTTCGGTTCATCGGACCACGTGGCGTTTTTGCGCGCGGGAGTGCCGGCATACTTCTGCATACAAAAGCCGGCGCATTACCGCGAGGCGCATCATAGCCAGACCGATACTTTCGATAAAGTGATTCCTGACGAGATCAATGAAGGGGCCGCGTTGCTGGCTGCCTGGGCGTGGAATGTTTCGGAAATGCCTGTAGCCTTGCCGCATCATGCGCCCACAGCCGGCCGGGGACCACAGTAAACTATTGCCCATAAAGGAGTTATAGGTCGAAAGGTGGTTTGCCGATAGCGTTCACAAGTTATAGAATAAACCTCCTCTAATGTTCTGATCTTGGGAATTCCAGCGCAAGCCGTTACATTTTCTTACTATTTCGGCAAGGATACGTATGCGACTTGGTTAATTG
>JBGPZS010000225.1:0-6462 GCA_041493865.1 Terriglobia bacterium | reverse complement strand
GAGCTTGAATCGCCCACAAAAAAGCCAAAAAACAAACCTTCCAAGCCCAAAGGGAAATTCAGCTCCTACGCGTCTTATGTGACAAGCGACGGACAGCACTCATTTATATGACGTGCCCGGCAGGGAAATGGGCGGAGAAACCCATGACCTGCAGGGAAAGCCGTTTGCCGGACAGCGATGATCGAGCGAAGAGCTCGCTGTAACAAGGAGCAGCAAAAATGGGCACCGCACAATGCTTGGATTTCCATCAATTCAATGAAGCGTATCTTCACGGGCTCAGGGCGCAAGACGTTACTACCGAGGCCCATTTTGTCTCGTATTTCAGCAAGATCCTGCAGAACAAATTGCGCCGGCGGCTGGCTTGTCCCGAGCATATTAAGGATGTCCAGCAAGAAACCTTATTGCGGGCCTGGGCCGCGGTCCGCGCTGAAGGCGGCATTCGCCAGCCGGAGCGGTTCGGCGCATTTGTAAGTTCTGTGTGCAACAACATTCTCCGGGAATCATATCGCTCCCGCGCCCGGACCAAAGCGCTTGACGACCTGCAAATCGATCCGACCGACCAGGCCCTGGCCCCGGACGGAGTTCTTCTGGCGGCGGAAACCAGAAAGCAGGTGCAGCAGGTACTGGCCAAGCTTTCAGCCAAGGACCGCAACATCCTGCGCGCGGTCTTCTTTGAACAGAGAAATAAAGACGAAGTGTGTTGTGAACTTGGAGTCAGCAGGGAATATCTCCGCGTGCTTCTCCATCGCGCCAAACAGCAATTCGTGGCGGAATATAGACAGCTAGGCGCGCTGCCAAAGGATAAGTCGGCCACGTTCATCCGGCCGCATCGCAAGGCCGCCGCACAAACACAGAGTTTGCGGACGGCGGCCTCTGCGGTTTTCGCGCGGTGCTGCTGACTTTTTGGATGAGCCAACCGCAAGGCGAAGCCGGCATTGTGCTTTTTGAATTGTCTAGGGCCGTGGGCCTTGAAACGGCGGAAGGCTCAATACCCGTTGCGTTCGTAATGAATCAGGTTTTCCGGCCATCCGAGTTCGCCCAGTGACCGGCTTACACTCTTCACCATTGCCGGCGGACCGCACAGATAAGCCCGCGCAGCCTGGCGCGGGATGCCATCGAGGTGGTGTTGCACATACCCGCGGGCGCCATTCCAGCCCTCCGGCGAACGACTTAACACGGGAACGTATCGGAAGTTCGGATGCCGCTCCGCAAGGTCGAGAAACTCAGAGTGAAAGAAGAGAGACCCCGTGTCCCTTGCGCCAAAGATCAACCAGAGCGGCCGCCGGTCATTATTGCGGACCAGCCAGTGAATCATGGAACGGATGGGAGCGATGCCGGTGCCGGCAGCCAGGAACAGCGTGGTTGCCTCCGGCAGTTGCAGAACGAAGCCGCCTTGCGGCCGGGAAATCCGCACTTGTGAGCCCACTTGCAACGCACAAAGATGATCAGCAGGTGAGCCTTTCCTGCCCGGCTTGACGCAAAGTTGAATACAATTGCCGCCAGGCGGAGAGGCAATCGAATACACCAGGGGGACTGGCTTTTCATTCAACTCTTGCTCCACGCGAACGGACTGTCCGGCAAGGAATTCCAGGCATGAATCGCCTTCCACCTGCAGAGTAAGAAGTCGCACGTCTGGAGAGAGCGGTTGAGACTTTACCAGAGTTGCGGAAAGAAGGGACAGCGGGTACTTTTCCGTGGCTGGCGCGGCAGAGCTCATGATTCTCAAGTATTTCGTTTTTTTACCTGGAACTCACCCACCCGTTGTGCGCGAGTTCAGGCTACGCAAACAAATTCAAAAACAGCCCGAATATAGCAGAAATTTCATGTTACCATTGCCATTCCATTAATAGATATGGTTTCCCATAGACTGCTAGAAAGAGCTTGTCAGGAAGGCGGTTACACAGGCACAATCTTCAGTCTCTGTTCCGGGTAGAGTTGGTTGTTCATTCGAAGTTTACCCTAGCTCACGGCCCTTTTTAGGACGTCAAAAAGGGTGTGTGCAAGATAGCAAAATAACCGGCCCGAGCGGCTGTCGGGTTGAGTGTATAGTTGCGGCACAGACCTCAGGAGCTTTTCATGAACGATGCTTCGGTCCCTCCACCGAGCGGCCCGCGATCCGAGCGCAAGGATATCTTCGAAAAATGCTGGAAGTTTAATCGTGCCCGCGCCTTACAGGAAGCAGGGCTCTACATCTACTTTGAAACCTTCAGTGGGCGGGAAGGATGCGGGCCGAGCGAAATGATGCTTGGCTCCCGCAAGATACTCATGTTCGGTTCCAATGATTATCTTGACCTGACCTGGGACCCCCGGGTCAAGGAAGCAGCGGCTGCTGCTATTCGCAAGTACGGCACTGGATGCAGCGGTTCACGGCTTTTGAACGGGACGCTCCCCATCCACGTGCAACTGGAAGAAGAGCTGGCCGAATTCATGGGCAAGGAAGATGCGATCGTTTTTGGCACGGGGTTCCAAGCCAATTATGCGGTGATCGCGGCCCTGGCGACTGAGGGCGATCTCATCCTCTGCGAGCACAATCTCCATGCCAGCCTGGTGGATGGCGCGCTGCGGTCCTCAGCCCGCACCATGCGATACCGGCACAATGACATGCAGCATCTGGAAAAGCGGCTGCAACAGGCCAACGGCGAGGGGGTGCTGATCGTAAGCGAAAGCGTTTTCAGCATGGAAGGCGACGTTGCCGACCTGAGGGGTGTGACGTCCCTTGCCAGGAAATATGGCGCGCGGACGTATGTGGATGAGGCCCACGGGCTGGGCATCTTTGGGCCTACCGGTGCCGGTGTGGCGGAAGAGCAGGGAGTTCTAGAAGACGTGGACGTGGTGATGGGTACCTTCAGCAAATCACTGGCGGCCGCGGGTGGATTTATCGCGGCGACGGAGCCGGTGGTCCATTACCTGAAGCATTTGGCCCAGCCATTTGTGTTTTCCGCCAGCGTTCCGCCAGCCTCCGTGGAGGCGGTGCGGTGCGCGCTACGCATACTGCGTGAAGAACCGGAAAGGCGGCATGGCTTGTTGCGGATCGCCGATCTGATCCGCCGCGAGCTTGCGGCAATGGGTTTCAATGTTATCGACGGCAACAGCCCCGTCGTTGCCGTGGTCATTCCGGATGAGATACTGCTGTTTCAGATGGCCAGACAGTTATTGGATGAAGGTTTTTACGTGAATGGTGTAGCGCGTCCGGCTGCGACGCAAAATCTGCTCAGAATCTCCTGCACTGCCGCGCACACGGAGGCACATGCCTGGCAATTAATTGAGGTAATGGAACGTCTTGCAAAACGTCTAAACCTGGAGTTGGAAAAGCCTGCGAAGGCGGCAAGAGTGGCCCTCTGATCTAAGAAGGAGCATAGTTTTTGCAGCACGCCAAAAAGCCCAATTCCACGACAACCCAGAAAGTCAAAGTGTTCATTGTGAGGATGAATCGTTTATGCCAGATGCGTTGAATTTAACCGGAATCGCGCTCACGGTAGAGCAAGGGAGATGGAAGCGCCTGGCCCGGAGCGTGGCCCAGAAGTCGCTTGCCCCAAATGCCGCCCAGGTAGACCGTGATGCCATCTATCCGCGCGAGGGCCTGAAAGCAATTGCCGATGCGGGCCTAATGGCGTTGACGATGCCTAAAAGCCAGGGCGGCCCGGGAGAAGGCATCCTGACCACGGCCATGGTGCTTGAAGAACTGGCCCAGGGATGCGCTTCCACGGCCATGGTGTATTGCATGCACATGAGCACTCTGCCCTTGATTGCGGCTTTGGCACAGGACGGACAGACAGAGGCCTTTGTGAAACCGATCGTGGAAGGCAAGTGGATTGGGGCACTGGCCATGAGCGAACCCGGTTCCGGCAATCGGCTGTGGCACATGGATAGTTTTGCGCAGCGCAATGGCAGCGGCTACCTCATTGACTCTTTCAAGTCGTTTTGCACAAGCTGCGGACAGGCTGATTTTTATGTGGTGCCGGTGCGGGCGGATTCAACTCAGCCTCCAAAAGAACTCAGCCTTTTCTTGATTGACGGCAAAGACCCGAACATTCTGCCCATCGGAAAATGGGACGGCATGGGGTTGCGCGGGAATTGCAGCATGCCTATCCACTTCAAAGGGTGTCATGTTCCGGAAATGGCCCGGCTGGGTTCGCCCACCTGCGGGTTCTCCATGCTGTTTGCCTACTCGCTGCCCATCTACCAGGTCGGACTTTCCACCGTTTATCTGGGGATTGCCCAGGCCGCCTATGAAGCTGCGGTGGAGCACGTAAAGAAACGCGTCCACAGCGACACCAAGCAGGCGCTCTCCCAGGTAGAGACGGTGCAGCGTTACATTGCGGAAATGAAGATGCGCGTGGACGAAGCGCGCTGCATGGTATATCGCGTGGCGCAGATGTCAGACAATGCCATGGTGCTCTTCAACGAACTTCAGTCGGCCGACCTGCTGGATGAGGTCATTCGCGCCAATCCCGACGATCCGTTCTTCATCGAACTGGCGCAACTCAAGTTCGCCGTGAGTGAGATTGCCACCGAGGTCGCGAACAAAGCTTTCCAGGTCTGCGGCGGCACAGCGTACAAGCGCGGTCATCCCGTGGAACGCCTGGTGCGCGACGCCCGGGCGGGATCGGTGATGGCGCCGTCAGACGATTCACTGAAATTGATTGTGGGGCGACAGATTTTAGGCATTGCCCAGCCATGGGAGTAAATCATGGGAGTAAATAAGGAGGAAAGAGAACCAGATGGCGACCACAGATGTAAGCGCGGTCCAAACCAGCAGCTTGCTCGCATCGCTGCATGATTTTCAGAACCGGTTCAACGATAACCAGCGTGTGAAAAAACTGATCAAGGGCTGGAACCGGTTTCTCAAAGTCGACGGTACTGACACGGGAGAAATTTATACCCTGACCATCCAGGACCTGGCGGTCAATAAGATCGAGCCCGGCTGCCCTGTCGCCGATGACAGTGAAGACCTGATCACTCTGCAAGCCGCGCAGGAAGCGCTGGTCCGCATCTTTACCGGCAAATACAACCCTGCACACGCGCTCATTGATGGCGCGTTGGCGGTCTTTTCCGGTGAGCGCGACAAGGTGAAATTGGAAGCCATCGCAATGATCATCTGGGGACTGTGAGCGGACTCGCGGCCCAGGGGGGGCAATGAAAAAGGCATTTGAGCTGGGCTTTTATGTGACGTTCGGCGCTGGCATCGCATTCGGGATCAGCTCTTTTACTATTCTTTCCGAGCTGTTCAAGGTGGCGAGCAGTTTCTGGCTGATCGTTTCCATTTGCCTGGCAGGTTTTATCTGCATGTTGCTTTCCAGTTCGATCGCGGAATTGGCGAGCATGTATCCTTCGGCCCCTGGCGTACGCACTTATTTGAAGGTTGCCCTGCCGCCACGCACCTCGCTCTTCCTTGTTTATCTGTACTTAATTTTCATGATCATGGTGGCGGGGATTGAAAGCTACCTCTTCGCCCTGGTGGTGCGGCAGCTTTTTCCGCAGCTTCCCGCCCTGGCGGTGGTCTTAACGCTCCTGGCTTGCACAGTGATTGTGAATCTGCTGGGGCTGGAGCTTCCACGCGGCGTTCAGATGTTTACCACCACGGCCTTAATTTTGAGTGTCTTGTTACTGGGAGCTACGGGAGCGGGTTTACATCTGGGCAATCTGCACTGGGATTCCAGGGTGTTGTCAGACCATCCTTTGTCCCAGATTGGCGACGCGCTCGGCTCGGCCGTGTACCTCTTTATTGGATTTGAGTGGGTCACGATGATGGGTTTCAACGCCAAGTCCTATGAGCGCAAAATCCCAATTTCCATGCCGCTGGCGATTTTGACCAACATTGTTGCCTATTGCATCTTTTCCCTGGCGCTGGCCACGCGGATTCCCGTAAACACCATCACCGCCACCGCAATTCCTCAGCTTCCATACTTCGTTCAAATCTTTGGTCCACGCGGTAGTGTCGTAGGGCTCGTACTGTCCATCCTGGCCATTGTTTCGTGCTTCAACGCCGGTGTGATGGGGGGATCGCGGCTGATTCATGCCTTGGCCCGTGAAGGAAATTTCCCAAAATCGTGGGGCACCATTTCACTCACCACGGGCGCGCCCATTGGAGGAGTGTTGGCCCTCGGGGTCCTGGCAGCGATCGCCTCCGTCATCATTGTTACATTTGAATTGGAAGAGATAGCGGCCGTAGTTGGCTCGGCGATCGTATGTTGTGTCTATGCCGCATTCATGTGGGCGGTTCTGCGTTTACGCAAGACGCAGCCGAATGCGCGCAGGACGTTCCGCAGCCCGTTGCCTATCTGGCTCCACTGGGTACTAATTGTTTTTCTGCCGATGGCAGGAGCCCTTGCCTTGTTTGGAATCAAGGGCAAGACGATCCAAGTGCTGGCGACCACAATTGGCCTGGTAGTGGTTTCTGCGATTACCGTGCTGTGGTCCACGAAATACAACAAGAACGAGGCGGCGATGCGGTTACAGGCG
>JBGPZS010000476.1:0-3591 GCA_041493865.1 Terriglobia bacterium | reverse complement strand
GTCCGCTGGAACTGGCGCCGTGCACCACGCCGTTCACGCGCTTGCGCTGCTCAGTTTTTACGGGAATCACAAAGCGCTCACCGCGGATGGTGACCAGCTCGTCCTGAACGGCGCCGCCTTCAGCCAGCCTGCGCAGGTAGCCGCGCAGCGATTCCTGGATCAGCCGCTTCTGTTTCTCCACGTCACGGCGGATGCGCGTCAGCTCGGCGGAAGCGCGATCGTCCAGCGTGCCGTCAGGCTGGATCTTGTGGCGGAAGAAGCGCAACAGCAGGGTGAAGTCGGCGATCTGCTCGGAAAGGGCCAGCATGCCGCGCCAGTGTTCTTTGACGGCTTCCGGCGGATGGAGCGCCATCTCACGCCATTCCGCCGCTTTGTCCACGAGCAGGACAAGGTCGCGAATCTGGTTGATCTCCAGGGTTGCGCCGGGAATTTTTGCTTTGGCCAGCAGGGTGTGCGCGTCAAACAGGCCGGAGAAATCGAAGCGGCCGCCGGCGGAGTAAAAGCGGCGCGACTCGTCGGCGAGCTGCTGCTGGCGGTTGATCCACGCGCGGTCGGTCGAGGGCTCCAGTTTCGCGATCCGCGCCTTGCCCAGCGGCGAACTGACGTAGACGCCCAGAACGTCACGAAAGTGATCGAATTCAAGGACGCGGGACGAAGAATGCTGGAGCGGCGAAGGGACCATGCACTTATGATGGTATCGCGAAGAGGCGCTGGGGCCAAAAATCGGGCCAAAAACCCGCTTCTGCGCCGCAGGAATACTGGTAAACTTTTACCAATGTCTTTTCCCGCAACCCGTCTTCGCCGAATGCGCCAGACTGACTCGCTGCGGTCACTGGTGCGCGAGACCCGTCTTACGCCCACCAGCTTTATCTATCCCCTGTTTGTGTGCCCGGGCGAGGGCGTGCGCAAAGAGATCAGCTCCATGCCGGGCGTGTTCAACCTCTCTGTGGATGAAGCGGTGAGAGAGGCGCGCGAGGTCAAGTCGCTGGGCGTGGGCGGGATCATCCTGTTCGGCCTGCCGGAGAAGAAAGATGAAATCGCCACCGGCGCCTGGGCGGAGGACGGAATTGTTCAGCGGGCCACGCGGGCCATCAAGCGCGAAGTGCGCGACCTGGTCGTGGTGGGCGACGTATGCCTTTGCGAGTACATGTCGCACGGGCACTGCGGCATCGTGCAGAAAAAAAATCCGCACGCCGGAAGCTCGGCATCGTCGAAACGAGGCAGCGCGGCCGCAGCGCAGACCGCCGCCGAGCCGGAGTACGAAATCCTGAACGATCCTACGCTGGAAGTCCTGGCCAAGACCGCCGTGTCGCAGGCGCGCGCCGGCATGGACATTATTGCGCCTTCAGACATGATGGATGGCCGCGTTGGCGCCATTCGCAAAGCACTGGACCAGGCCGGCTTTAGCAACACGCCGGTCCTTTCTTACGCGGCCAAGTTTGCTTCCGGATTTTACGGTCCGTTCCGCGAAGCCGCCGACTCAGCTCCGCAATTCGGTGATCGCCGCTCTTACCAGATGGACGGAGCCAACCTGCGTGAAGCCATGCGCGAGATTTCGCTCGACATCAAAGAAGGCGCGGACATGATCATGGTGAAACCGGCCATGCCGTATCTCGACGTGATCAGCGAAGCGCGGCGCCGCTTTGATTTGCCGATCGCCGCTTACCAGGTTTCCGGCGAGTATTCCATGCTGCTGGCGGCCATCCACAACGGCTGGCTCGAGCGCGACCGCGTCATCATGGAATCGCTGACGTCCATCCGTCGCGCCGGCGCGCAGTTGATCCTGACTTACTTTGCCAAGGACGCGGCAAGACTGCTCGGCTGACCGATTGTTGTTCCGATTTCTGTTCGGCTAACTCTTCTTTTTTATCAAGCGGGAGAGCCAGATCAGCAGTATGGCGCCCAGCGTCGCTACCACAATTGAATAGATAAGGCCGCCGCCGTAAAAACCCAGGAGGCGCATGATCCAGCCGCCAACAATGGCGCCCACCATTCCCAGCAGGATGTCCGCCAGGACCCCAAAGCCGGAGCCTTTCATGATCTTGCCCGCTGCCCAGCCCGCAATCAGACCAACAATGATCCACCAGATCAATCCCGTTATCATTTAGCCTCCTCATGGCTGTCCGGCGGCGCGGTATGGTCGTCGTCTTCCTCGTCGCCTTCACTCTCCGCCGCCTGCTTCAAATGGTTCACGCTCTTGAACGCGCCCACGCTCAGCGCAATCACGCTTATTACAAGTAATCCAGCCAGTGGATATGGCAGCCAGAGCCAGGGCAACTGGTTTTCTGTTTGCTGCAAGGCCTGTTGGGCCTGGTGGTGCGCATTCTCCGTGGCGATCTCAAAGTTGATCACCTGCAGGTCCTGGCCTGACGCGCGATACCTGGCCAGAAAATCTTCCGTCAACCCCTGGCCCGCCTGCAGCTTCCTGCGCTCCTCGATGATCGGCTGGACGATCTGCCCATGCCACTTCTGTTCCGCTGCCACCAGATTCTGCACGAGCTGGTCATGCTGCGCGTCTGCGTCCCACTGCGCCAGTTGCTCGATCCTTTGCTTGTCGGCTTGAATAAGTCCCAGGTTGGCGGAGTTCCCGTCGAGCAGGTAGCGATTGAAGGCCGCTTCCATACTGCTGAGACGATGGATCGCTTCTGTCCTTACGTGGTATTGCTGCGCAGCGTCTTTGTAGCTGTTGAGCGCCGCATCCAGACGATGAATCTGGTAGCCATAAAACGCCAGAGCCGCCGCACCCAGCAAGCCAAGCAGCAGCAGACCGGCCACGCGGATCCAGGCTTTGCGCGCCAGCTTGATGGCCGGTATGGGAATCATCAATAGAGAAGACATGGCGAGAGACAGGCTAGCACACGCGCGATTGTTTGCAGCAGAAGATCGCTAAACAGCGTGAAAGATCGGGTAGACCGAGGACAGCAAGGACGCTGCCACCCCTGAACGCGTACTGGCCAGTTACTTTGTCTTAATGCGAAAGCCGGGCGGCAAAAACATTCCCTCGCCGCCCTGGTTGCATAGCAGCTTGTTGTCGAACTGATTTTTGCTCTATGCGGCTCGGCGCAGCCCTCCGCTACCGCTGCCGCTGGATTTGTTCCCCGTGACCAAACGGAACAACAGCGTCAGAAGAACGGCCCCTCCAATGGCCACAAGGATGGTGTAAATCATGCCGCCCTGGCCGGTGCCGCCCAACATCCGCATGATCCAGCCGCCAACCAGTGCGCCCGCGATGCCCAGCACAATGTCCCACAAAGTGCCGTAACCTGAGCCTTTCATGATCTTGCCGGTTACCCAGCCTGCAATAAGACCTACAACGATCCACCACAATATAACCATTTTTCCCCCCTTGAGAGCCCAGCGCCTCTGCTTGGTTACTTGTGTTAGATAAGCGATGCTCAGGCAGGTTTGTCCCAATGAAGCAACAATCGAGGGTTGCTGGCGTTTGCTGCCTGCGTCGGATTGCTGCGCTTGCCAGGTTGCTTTCCAAGGAGTTCGCAGCCGCCTGCCTTTGTTCGCGTTTCCAAGCACTTGCGCGGGAACCCTGAATCGGGTTGCTGCCCGAATCCTGGCTGACCGTGCTCTCGTCTAATG
>JBGPZS010000468.1:0-3669 GCA_041493865.1 Terriglobia bacterium | reverse complement strand
AGCGGGCAACGTTGAAACCGTGCTCGGGAAGAAGCTCGTCAAGGCTGTAGCCGGAGACACGACGAGGAATGTTGGGATAACGGCTTCGGATGAGAGCGGAGTATTGGTCGCGCAGCTTGCGGAGCCGGGAACAAATTTCTCCGCGGCGTCCGCCTTCGCGAATGATCTGTTCCAACTTTGCGTCAGAGGTAAGGCCCAGGCGCATGCGCTCGCCGTCATAGGTAAGGACATCGAGTTCGAGCACGTTGTCCACGGTGCGGCCGGCCATCATGGAATGCACGCCGCAGGAGTTGTTGCCGATCATTCCGCCCAGGTTGCAGTATTCGTGGGTGGAAGGATCGGGGCCGAAAGTGAGGCCGTGCTCGTTGGCACGGTTGCGCAGCTTGTCCAGCACGCAGCCGGGCTGCACCCAGGCGTATTTTTCCTGCGGATTGATCTCGATAATCTGGTTCAGATACTTGGAGAAATCAACGATGACGGCGACGTTGCAGCTCTGTCCGGCCAGGCTGGTGCCGCCTCCGCGCGGCAGCAAAGGCGCGCCATGCTTGCGGGCGAGAGCGACGGTCTGAATTACCTCTTCAATGGTCTTTGGAATGACGACGCCGATGGGTACCTGGCGGTAGTTGGAGCCGTCGACGGCATAGAGCGCGCGCGTGCCGTCATCGAAGCGGACCTCGCCGGTGATGGTGGCGCGCAGTTCAGCAGTAAGAGCATTGGCCCGGTCTTTTATTCCCGCCGCTCCTTGCCAAACTGTTGGAATACTCTTCTCCATTGACTTTTGGCTCTTGGGCCGCCCGCTCCATTCGGCTGAGGAAAAAATGTCGCGCTGGAATTTTATTCCATGCTACGAAAACAATTGACCGCACGACATGCTTTTGTTACGGTGGTTTCGATTTTCGGCAACAAGAGGAGGAGACTATGATCTTGGGCCAATCCAATGTGCAGTGGCTAAGACGAGTGGTGCTGGGCTTTGCGGCAGTGGTGGTCGGGATCTTTGCGATGGCCATGTATCGCAGTTCGGGCAATGAACTATTGGCCCAGGGTACCAAACCAACGCAACCGTCTCCGGCAGCCAAGGCGACGGCGGAGGCACAACCGCGCGCCGTCCCAGTACAGAAACTCGTTTCCTTAAAAACTGATTTCCTCGCGGACCTGAACGAGGCGATCCGGGACCCGAAAGCGCTCACCCAGGGAAGACCCAAAGTCGTTGTTCTGGTAGACCACAAGGTATGGAGGGACATCGTGGAGGACCGTGCCATTGTGGTGGTGGCGAGCGCAAAGACCGTGCAGCTTTCGCAAGCTGATTTAAAGAGCTTCCGCGACCACCTGGCGCGCCAGATTGATGAAGCCATCAAGCTGGAGCAGGCAGGCAAAGGCGGGGCCCGCGCCATCGGCGAGGGCACGTACCATGACCATGTTTTTTCGGGTAATTTGAAGCCCGTGGTCCCTTAAGGAGATTTCCCCAGGAGTCGGGTGGATTACAAGATGGCGGCGAAGCGGCGCGCAGTTTGTGCGTTCTGGATTATCCATATCGCACTCTGCGTGCTCTTCGTTGCCCCGGACGTACTTCATACAGCACAGGGCCCGGTGTGGCGGGTTTTGCGTCCTTACGGCGTTTACACCGGCGCCGCTTCCCGATACGGCTTTTTTGCCCCCAATGTGCCCAGCGCGCGACGCGTTCGTGTGCGCGTCCTCTGCGGGGAGAAGTGGATCCCTGTACAAGCGCCCCTGCGCGGCGCCGAATCTGAGCTACGGCTCACCACCATCACCAGCCTGCTCATGTACAAGGAAGTCGAGGAGTCCGTCGCGGCTTCCTGGGCGGCCTATGCCTTCGGCAAGCTGGACTGCGGCGAAGCGGCCCTGGTGGAAGTTGATTACTATGAGGTCCCGCCAATCCAGGAATACCGCCGGGGCGCGCGTCCGCAATGGAATCTGCTGCGAGTCTTTGCCTTCGCACCGCCGGGTGTTATCAAGCCAGGAGAAGTTTCCAAGCCATGAGGCCCATCGCCAACGTTCTCCGCGTGGCAAGTAACCTGTGGGCCGAGCCCGACATCGCCCGTGCGGCCGCGGCATTGTCGGTTTTTCGAATTGCCCTGGGTTTGGTGGTTCTCTGGCAGGCGGTAATGACGGCCCGCGATTTGCAATTGCTGGTCGGCGAGTTCGGCCTGATGCAGCGCCCGATTAACCAGGCTTTGGCGCCACCGTCTCTGCCCACCGTGGCCTGGTTTCACAAACTCTGGGACCTGGGTCTGCTCTCCGAACGGCATGTGATTTACATTCTGCTCGCCTTGTACATGATCAGCCTGGTGTACGTAATCGCCGGATGGCGGACCAAAATCTTTGCCGGGGTCGCGCTGTTCCTGCATCTCCTGTTCAAGGCCAGCGGGTTCGCCTCGATTTACGGCGCTCACGAACTGGCCACCAACGGTCTGTTCTTCTGCATGCTGCTGCCGGTGAGTACGCGTTACACCCTGGTGCGAAACGCGCCCGCGGTGGACGCTTTCTTTGTTCGCGTTGGCCGCTCGGTGCTGCGGGCCTATCTTTCCATTGTGTACGTCTCCTCCGGAATCGAGAAAATATCCGGGCCGGCCTGGCGTGATGGCAGCGCCATGTGGAATTTCCTGATGCGTCCTGAAGTGACGATCATAAATTTCGGATGGTTGAACCATGTCCCTTGGCTGGTACTCATTATGGGCTGGTTCGTGCTGACGGTGGAGATAGGATACTTTTTCTGTTTGTTCTCACAGCGGGCGCGAGTCGCGTGGTTCTTCGGGACGCTGTTGTTGCACCTGGGTATCTCGCTCACCTTTCATCTCTGGGCTTTCTCCTTCATCATGATGGCCTTGAACTGCGGAGCTCTGGGCGGATTCCCCATGCAATGGCGCCGGCGACCTGCGGTGCAAGCCCTTCCGGACCCCTCGCTGACTGTGGCGAAATCCTCCTAGACGCTGAACCGCTGCCCTTCACGTTCTTCGCCCCAGAGCGGCCAATCTACCCGTAACCCAAGCCGCATATAATGGACGGGTTCATGCATACGCAGATTTCGCCGCAGTCTTCATTTGGTCTGCTCGCGTCCAACTCCTCCGCCCGGCGGCAAAAGATCTTCATTGTTCTGATCGTACTGGCCTGGGCGGTGGTCTACATTGGCAGCCTCTTTCAGCCGCCCTTGATGGATGACGCGGACACGGTGCACGCCGAAGCCGCGCGAGAGATGGTGGAACACAACGACTGGGTCACGCTGAAGATTAATGACGGCTTTCGCTACCTGGAAAAAGCGCCGCTCATGTACTGGTGCGTGGCCGCGAGCTTCAAACTGTTCGGCGTGCATGACTGGTCCGCTCGCCTGCCGATTGCGCTGGGCGTGCTGGCGCTGTTGCTGGTGGTATACCGCATCGGGCGGAGATTTTACAGCGACGAAGGCGGACTGTACGCCGCGCTGGCCCTGGCTACGGGCTTTGGGCCCTTCATCTTTACGCGCATCCTGATCCCGGACATGATGGTTGGGCTTTGGCTGGCGTTGGGATTTGATTTTTTTCTTTCGACCCTGGAGCAGGCCGAGGGGGGGCAAAAGCCGTCGCGCTGGTTGTGCTGGGGCATCGCCGCGACCATGGCGCTCAACATCCTGACCAAAGGCCTGATTGGGCTGGTCTTTCCCCTGGGAACGATATT
>JBGPZS010000402.1:0-4263 GCA_041493865.1 Terriglobia bacterium | reverse complement strand
AGCCGCTCCGGGCAGGATGGCCGTAGAGGTAGAGCCTTCCTGCTCCAGCGGCAGACTCTTCCCTTCCTGGCGCGCGTTCAGGATGGTGAGGCCGGTGATCAGCGGCACTTTTGCAGCGCTCTTGCTGAAGACCTCGCCATCCATCTGCACCGTGCCCAGCACGGCATCATTGGTAACGTGCAGCTTCATCTCCGCGCGCTTGATGGCGTAGGGCAGGGGCGGCGTTTCATGTTTCTTGGCCGACTTGGCCGCGAGTTCCACCAGCCGGTTGTACTCAGCCAGGGTCAGAGTGACATTTCCGGTTGTCGGAAGAGGCAACAAAGTGTTCTCTCCACCCATTGCGTACATCGAGAAAATCGAGAAGATCATGAGGATTGCCAATAACTTTTTCATTTGCCACCTTCCTTCTTGTCGCGCTGATAGTTGAGTTCCAGGGCCGGAGCGTGGTTTTCCGCCGTAAGTTCGGAGACAAAGAACAATGACGGTCCGAATGCTGGAAACGACGGCCGGATCGGCAGGACTTTGGCGCCGCGTCCGCCGAGCGATTTGGTCTTGAAGTTATCGACCAAGGCCTGTGTGGCGGATTGGGGACGATTCTCATTGTTGCTCTGTCCGTCAATCGTTTGGTCGTTGTTGCGGCCACGGAGACCATTAGAGACGACCCCGCCTGAGTTCCTGCCGTATTCCGGACCGAACCCTTCCGTAGCCAGAAAAACAGCGAAAGCCGAAGACATCGGCGCTTCATAGGTTTGCACCCGGAAAGTACCGGGCTCCGCGGCCAGCTTGAACAGCGGTGGATGATAGAGCAGCAGCCCGGTGCGCGACACAGGCAGGTCCAGCGCAGGCAGCGCCAGCGTGGCCTTGCCTTTGTCCGTCCAGGCGGTCAGGCGGACCAGATAAAAAATCTCCAGCACAAACGCCGGCGAGTCTTCTCCGGCACGCGATTTCTCCAGCGGCAGGAGCAGGCTGCCGTCGGTCGCCTGGCCGGGACGCACCGGCTTGCCCGCCAATGACGCGCTCCAGATGGCCGCCCCCGCGGGCAACGTGATCTTGAGGAAATTACGTGAATTGTTGCGAATGGCATACTGCGCCTGCACCAGACTCTTGCCTTCCTTGCTCAGCAGCACGCGATAACGCGCCTCTTCGATGTTGGCCATCAAGACTGCCTGCTGCGCGTAACGGGCAACGTCGATAGCAAGCGAGCGCGTGGCCTTGGCGTCACCGGAGCGGAAGCGGAATACGACCATGGACGGCGATTGTCGGCTGGCGACGTAGTCTCCCAGTTCGGTGGCATCGGCGTTCTCCAGACCTTGTGTCTTCAGGTCTTTGATCTCACCGGCGCCCAGTACCTCCACGGCAACGCCGCCGGTATCGCGCTCAGTGTTGAGCAGCCGCAGAAGCGAGATTTCAATGTGGCCGTCGCGCGCGGTCTTGGTTTCGCCGGTGATAACGAAACGAGCCGACCCCTCGATCGGCTCAAGGAATGTGACTGCAAGTTCGCCGGCCTTGACTTCCCAGTCCGCCACCATGCCGCCGGAAACCTGGTTGATGGTGATGTTTTCCGGAAGCTGGATCCTCGCTTCTTTCGCGGCGCCTTGCGTTACTTCGAGATTGACTTCAGCATAAAGCGACGTTGCGTCTTCACCCAGGCTGGTGAGTTGTGTGAGCGATCCGCGCTGGCGCAATGGCAGTGTGATGTGATGGTCTTCCATCTTGCGGCGCCATGTGAAGGTGAGCGGCTCATTGCCGCGGGCATAGGCCAGCCATTTGCTTTCCGCGCCTGTCTCAGTCTTCTCCGCCAGCAGTCCGCCGGTCAGTTTTACGTCCACGCCCTGGCGCCCGAGTTGCACGGATGCGCGCGTAACTCCCGATGAAGTTGAAGGCAGCGAGATGCGTTCTTCGCCTGCGGATGCGCCGACGGGAAGCGCGATATCGAGCAACAGCACGGCGCGGCCGGCGTGTGCCAGCACCGCCGACAACTGGCTGGCGCTCTTTCCCGGACCGCCGGAGACGAGCGAAACCAGCTTGCCATCAAGCCGGGCTTCGCGCACCAGCAGGCCTGATGGAATCGGTACGCGGACCCATCCGTCTTTCAAGACGTCAACAGTGAGGCTTGCGCGTCCAGTGGCGAGTTCGCCAGCGATGCGCAAGTCGTAATCCACGCGGGTGAGTGTGGCATCGACCGGCGGCGGTTCCGGATCACGCTCCGTGGGGAATGCGCGGGCGCGGAGGTTCTGATATTCGTCCACGGGGATGACGACCCAGCCTGGGGAGTGCGAGAGGTCCGCGGAAAGCTGGGGCGCAGGGGTTTGGGCGGATGCAGGTAACAAAAACGATGCCAACAAGACAAAACCTACCACGGAGACACGGAGACACGGAGAAATCTGAGATATGTGGAGCACAGCCGCCCTCGGCTGTGGATGTACAGATTGACGGCTGGTTTCTTGTTTTGGTCTTGAAGACCAGGTGATGGAAAACGATTTTGACCTTCTCATGGAGAATGCCTCTCATTCAGACGAATCTATGGGGACACGAATTTGCGCAGCCGGTGGGGGGACGGCTGTTCGGTGGGGACACAATTGCTCTGGCCGCGAACAGAAGTCAGAAAGCACGCTTATTTAGTAAAGACTTTCTGGCCTTCGGCCCACTGGTGGTCGCTGAAGTAAGAACGAAGTAGCTGGATTTCTTGCAAGGAAAATTTGCGCGTTTTCGCACGAATTTATGCGACATATGCAGGCTGCCGCACTATGTCGCTATGCTGTGCCGGTCAATACGAGCTAGGGTGGCCAGTGATGGAGGTTTTTATGCGACATACTTTGATCACTGCACTTTTAATGGCTGCCTCGGCGGTCGGGCAAACGACATCGCCATATACAGATGTACCCTCGGCCTCTGATCCCGGGAATGCTCCAACGGCGCAAATGCCCGTACCGCAGGCCCGCGTGGTGGAAAGTTACAACAAGCTCCGCCGCGGCCGCGACGAGCAGATTGCAATCCTGCCCGCAATGTTGCCCGCTGAATGCTTCGCACAACCTCGAGCCGCAAGAGTTGACGGCGTTCTGGCCGATCCAACTTCCCTGCGGCTGGAGTATTTGCAAGGATTCAAAGTCACCTTTGGTGACGGCAAAAAATTCAGAAGAAACTCCGAGCCATCTAACACATTTACGCAAGGCGGCGACGTGATTCTCTTGAAGCTCAAAGCGGCAAGAGACTTGCCGCCGGGCGACTATAAACTTCAAGGCAAGATCCGCTTTTCGCCAGCGCTAAAGGAGAGCTGTCCGCAGCAGCAGGATGTGGTTATTCCCGTTACGGTGGTTGATCACAATGATGCTGTGGCAAAGAGCCCCTGGCCTTATCAACCCTTCCCTGATCACGCTTTCGCCGAGGGTCTCGGCAATGTTGCCTGGGCTATCGTAATTATCCCGCTCATCCCGTTTCTATTGATTGCTGGTGCAATTATGTGTGGCAGCCCTTTGTGCACGGACTGAAGTCAGATGGACCTTCGTTTCGCTAAAGGAGAGTTCGTGGCGATTGATCTGAAGAAACCGGAAATGAGCCGGTGCCGGAAATTCTCCAATTCTTTCATCAATGAAAGAAGAATATTCGGTCTTGATAATTTCTGCCGCCCTTTCCACAGCTCATCTCTTGTATAATTGATCGTGCACCCCAATCGGTCCCACGTGGGCACCATTCGCGCCCGGTTTTGGCGTGAATGGGCAGACGGCCACTGGCGCAAGCCACTTTCGAGCCGGGGAGCAGAACCCCCAAAAATCAGTCTTTTTGATGTACCGCCCCTACGGGGCTTTACGTTTTTGTTACCGCATACCCCGCCCTTCCGGGCGGGGCTACCACTATTTCGCGCCTGCGGCGCTGATTTTTTCAATAGAACAGACTTTTACAATCCTGCGAACGACCTTCAAGAGGAGGCGAGGAGTTCATGTCAGCGAAATATATTTTCGTGACCGGCGGTGTTGTGTCTTCACTGGGCAAGGGGCTGGCCGCGGCCTCGATTGGCTGCCTGCTGGAGAGCCGCGGGCTCAAGGTCAACCTGATGAAGTTCGACCCGTACCTGAACGTTGATCCGGGGACCATGTCTCCGTTCCAGCATGGCGAGGTCTTTGTGACCGACGATGGCGCCGAAACCGCCCGTGACCTGGGCCACTATGAGCGCGTCACGCACCCCAAACTTTCGCGCGACCATAACCGGACCACCGGCCGCATGTACGAGCAGATCATCACCAAAGAGCGCCGCGGCGACTATCT
>JBGPZS010000566.1:0-2642 GCA_041493865.1 Terriglobia bacterium | reverse complement strand
CAGAACGTACTCACCCGGTCCCATCAGCTTGATGACGGACAAAGAGAGATCGGCGAAGTGCTCGGGATCGGCGGCCTTGCGCGTTTGCAGAAAATCGTTGAGCGCCTTGGAATCCGCCGCGGCGGGCAGCTTGCCGCCCTGTTGTGCTGCCAGGGCCACAATGCGGTCCCAGCGCTCCGGCGTTTTGACGACGCGCCGGATGGAAGAAATCCCGGCTTCTTCCAGGGTCCGCGCCACCACGCCGTTGGCGGCGATCATGAAGTCTTCAATCAGCTCCGTGGCCCGGTTCTTCTCTTGTTTTTGCAGGTCGACAATCTGATCATTCAGGACCACCGGATGCACTTCTGTGGTTTCAATATTCAGCGCGCCATGGCGATGGCGTTCGGTTTTGAGTGCCTGAGCCACTTCGTCCTGCAGCTTCAACTGGGCCTGCAACTCGGCTGACGCAGCTACTTTGGCCGGCGCCGGTCCGGTGCCTTCCAGCCAGGCGCCCACCGCGTTGTAAGCCAGTTGAGCTTTGTTGACCACCATGGCGGGATAGATCTGGTGCTTGCTGACATCGCCATTGCCATCGACGACAAACTCGGTGACCATGCTGAGCTTCCCGTCCACTTCGAGCAATGATGTTGTGCCGGTAGACAGGTCTTCCGGCAGCATGGGGAAATTGCGCACACCGGTATAGACCGTGCAGGTTTCCTTGGCCGCATGCGTGTCGATGGGCGACCCCTTGGGCACGAAGGAATCCACGTCGGCAATGCCTACCAGCACTTTCGTTGTCCCGTCGGACAGCTTTTCCGCGAACTCAATCTGGTCGAGGTCGCGCGACGTGTCATTGTCTATCGACGACCAAAGCAGGTTGCGCAGATCGCAGACGGCACTGCCTGCGGCGGACGGTTGTGTTCTGCTTTTCAGTTGCGCAAGCTGCTGTTGGACTTCAGGCGGGAAGTCCGGTTCAAAGCCGTTCTCCAGCATGATTTGCTTCGCGGCTGCCTGAAGATCGAAGTGCGACGGGTTGGAGTTGTTCATAGATGAAAATGAAAGCAGAGAAGCTTAACACGGACGGGTCCGCAAAATTGGTTCCTGGCGGGTTAGCTTGCGGATGGTTAACAGTACGCAAAAAGACAAAGGCCGCCAAGCGCGGCGGCCTCTTGTGATTCTAAAGCTGTGGTGTTATCGCACAAACGTTCCCACGAACGCGCTGCGCTTGTTGTGCAGCGTCCAAGAGATATTGAGGTCCTGGCCGCGATATTCGTCCGTCATCGCCACGGCGGGCATGGCGTGTGCAGTTTCAGTCAGCGGGTTGTAAAAGGTGTCCTCATTGCCGCAGAGGTGGTCTTTGTCGCCGATGGCGCGGGTTTCCACGGTGACAACGTCGCCGGCTTGCAAACGGGCGCGGGCGCTGTGTTCTTCCTGCGCCACTTCCATATCGATCCGAGTATCGACCACGCGCACCACATGACGCAGCAATTCGCCGCCCATCTCCTGGGCAAAGTTGATCAGCGCCTGGCGCTGCTCGGGCGTGGCCTGCTGGTCCACGATCAGCACTGACTTGGCGGGATAAGGCTTGCCGTAAGGATCGCCCAGCGTGGCCTGCGCCTTGATGGCGCCGACAATGGTCAACCCGTCCAGCGAGACGCCGTCCCATTTGCCTTCACTGATGTGCCAGGCGACGATCGCTTCCTGCCCAGACAAGTTGACCTCGCCGTTGGCAAAGCACTGGCCTACGTAAACGTCGGCGCTGCGAGTTTCAAGGTATTGGCCTCGGATCTGGGGTTTCGTGGCTGCGAAGGCAGCGATTGCCGGCAACACCACGAAAGCGCAAAGTACAACTATCTTTCTCATGACTCGGCTCCTGCTCAAATCTATTTTAGGCCGTGGATAGCCGTTAAGAGACTTATTTTTTGTGAAACTTCGTTTCCACAAAGCCGGGCACTGGGTCAGATGCCGGCCGCGCCGCTGGCTGTGGATGAAGGTGAAACCGGCGTTTCCGCCCCGCGCGCTTCCAGGTAAAGCAAGGTGAAACAGATGTTCGCCAGCACCAGAACCAGCAGAGAGGGAACGTACGTTACCGCGAACCTCATGGCAAACAGCGCCAGCCCTGAGCTGGGGAGAAACGGGTCCAGCCCATAGGCTCGCAATGCCACCATTATGACCATGAGCGCACAGGAGGCAAGGGTGAGCAAGAGCAGCTTGCCGAACACCTTCCCGCCCAGCGAAACGCCGTGGCGCAGCGTTGCGAATACTCCTCCAGGCTCGTTTACGCTGGTCGGGACGACCAAAGCGAACAGAGAAACAAGCACGATGCCCGGAAGGAAGAGCATGGAGCTTCCTATCATCGCAGGAATACCAATGATCAATGAATAAACAAGCGCGGCGGGAATAAACCTGAGCATATCGGCCAGGACAAGTTGCAACGAGATCGGGCGGCCTGAAATCTGGTTTGTGGTAATCCTGCATACCCCGCGTGCCGCGACCAGGACGGGAGTCCAAAAGCCAAACACCAAACCAAAGATGAAAACCAGTTGGCCGGAGACCCCCAGGGAACGCCAGAGCGTGACGGGATCAAACGATTTGGAGTCTGCAGCCGGATAGCTTGCCAGGGACACCGCTGTCAGGGAGGCGATGCCTAACACGCCGGCAAT
>JBGPZS010000556.1:0-2710 GCA_041493865.1 Terriglobia bacterium | reverse complement strand
GCCATCTCCGACGAAGGTTCGGGTCACTGGATCGGCCGTGCCGCCGTTGCCGCCGCCATGCGTGCCTATGATGAAGGTGCAAGCTCAACCCTGCTCGAAAGCATTATGAAAGCTTGGGGCCTGGCCACACACGAACAGTTGGTACTGGCCGGGAACGCCTCACCTCCGTCGGATTTTTCCGCCCTGTTATCCGTGGTGCTATCCGCAGCTGATTCCGGTGACCAGTTGGCTCGCACCATTCTGACCCAGGCAGGCGCCGAGCTGGCGACTTCGGCCAAGACCGTGATCCGCCGTCTTTTCCCTGACGCTGAAGCTGTACCAGTGGCCATGTCCGGTGGTGTGTTCCGCAACTGCGCTTTAGTGCGCCAGGTTTTCTACAATAGTCTGCGTTCCGAGTATCCCAACGCCGCCGTCAACGCGAACGTAATTGATCCGGTGCGGGGCGCGCTGGAGCTGGCACGCAAGGGCGCAAGGGCGTAGAGCGGGAGTCCGGTCGGATGTCTTTAGGGCTCCGAGCGGTGGGCGGGGACGCCCACCGACACAGCCGGCAAGATGCCGGCGCTACAAAGATCATGTCTTCCAACGATTCCAGCTCGGCGTCAATGGTGCCCGAAGCGGCTGCCTCCGGCCCGCTGCAAGAGGCCATTCACGGTACTTCTGTTGATGAGTTGAAAACCGCTGCCGCCGACCCAGCCCTCACCGAAGACCTGGCTCTTGCCCTGCTGAAGCGGAATGATCTTCCGCCTGAGGTTCTCGAACAGCTCAGCCGGAACGGCGGGGTGATGAAGAGCCGTAAGGTGAAGCTGGCTGTGGTCGAGCATCCCAGGACCCCGCGTCATATCTCCATGCCTATGGCGCGCCACTTGTTTACCTTTGACCTTATGCAGGTGGCTCTCACACCCGCCGTTCCCGCGGACATCAAAGTGGCCGCAGAAGAAGCCCTGCTCAATCGCCTGGAAACGATCTCTTCCGGAGAGAGACTGTCGCTCGCACATCGTGCTTCCGCGCGAGTCGCGGGGGCGTTGCTGGTTGATCCAGAAGTGCGCGTGATCCACGCCGCGCTCGAAAACTCCAGGCTCACCGAGGCCTCGGTCATCAAAGCCTTGATGCGCCGCAAGGCGCCGGCGGCGTTCGTGGAGGCTGTGTGTCGCCATCCCAAATGGTCCCTACGCCGCGAAATCCGTATCGCTCTGCTGCGTAATGCGAAGACGACACTGGCCCGCGCTCTGGAGTTCGCCCGCTCCCTGCCTCCCGCCCTGGTGCGCGAGATCCTGCAAGGCTCACGGCTGCCGGCCAACCTCAAGTCATGTCTGCTGAAGGATCAGGTGCGGCTTGGTGAGCGGCCGGGCTTTTAATTCTTCGCCGACAGGCTCTTCACCGGCGCCGGCTCCTCCGGCCTCCGGTGCAAGACGTCTACTATCGCCTGATACAAGCGTGTGCGCACAGCGTAGCGCTCGTTGGCGCTGGTGATGTAGCGGACGTGTACTTCCACTCCTGAATTGGTCGGCCGCAGATTAATGGCGGGAGCCGCCGAAACCGACTGCGCCCGGTAGCGGCTCGCAGTCCGTTGCCATTCCTGCTCCGCTATGCGCGCACTGGCCTCGGTCTCAGCACTCACCAGTTTCTGGATCGCATCAATCATGGGATACGGGTTTTCGCCCGCCGGAACCATGATTTGCAGCTCGTCCCAGAGCCATTGCCCCGCGGTGGAGAAATTGAAGAAATGCCCTTCAATGGCGAAACTGTTTACGAAGGCCACTTTGCGCCCGGTGGGATGCCCGCTATCAGTCCAGTTGCCGGTTTCCAGCAGCACCGTCCGTAACAAGCCGATCTCGACCACCTCGCCGACGACGCCATTGATCTCCACCCAGTCGCCCACGCGGATGCCGTTGCGCCCCATCAGCACAAACCATCCGAAGAACCCGACGATAAAATCCTTCAGCGCCACTGTAAGTCCTGCGCCTACCAGGCCAAGAATTGTGGGCATCTGAGCTGGTGTGCCGATCACCACAAAAATGATGAGCAGCAGTCCGGTTGCCTGCACCGCGAAGCGCACCACCACGCGAAGGGTTTGCAACCGTCTGCGCTCGAGCGTCAGATCGGCGAACAGATGGTCAAGCAGACGCCCGACTAGATAAAAGACAAGCAGGATTAGAACAATCCAAAGTGCCGATCGGATCATCCCGTGAGTCGCGGCGCGCTGGCGTGCATGCACCAGGTCTACCCAGTTGCCGTAGTTGGTGGCAAGTTCCTGCTGGTCCTGGATGCGTTTATTCAGGTCGGCCAGATCCTTCTGGTTGTCGGAAAGACGGCGCAAGGACGTGATGGCCGCGGCCGTGGCTGCCGCGTCTCCCGTCTGGCTGGACTTGATCTGTTGGGAGGCTTGCTGAGTAATTGCTTGCTTGTTAGCCTCATCGGCGCTGACTTGCTTTTCCAGCGTGTCGTGGCTCTGGACAAGGGCGGAAGCTTGGGCCAGCGCTTCATCGCCGGCCTGCTGCAATCGCATCGCCTTGCCGCGTAACCCATACCAGGCGCCAAATTGGGCAACAAGGTTGTCAGCGGCGGAACTTGCATCCGGGTTGTTTTCCGCGGCCTGAGAATGGCTGGCTTCGCTCGCATGCTGAGCGGCTTCATGCCGGGCGAATTGGCGGCGGATGCGGCTCGAAGGATCGGCGCCGGAGCGGTTCAGGTCCCCCTGGGCATCTTCCAG
>JBGPZS010000379.1:0-4491 GCA_041493865.1 Terriglobia bacterium | reverse complement strand
CCCGCGGTCTGCGAGACCTGGGAACAGTGCCTGACGGTGTGGAGAGTTCAGACCGGCTATCCGGCAAGGCCAACGTGGTTGTTTATTTCACGGAACGGCTGGCTGAGCTGGCGAAAGATTTTTCGCGCCTGTCCGCTGTCCTGGTCCCCGATGGCATGCTGTGGATCGGCTGGCCCAAGAAAGCCAGCGGACGCCCCACTGACCTGACGGAAGACGTGGTGCGCCGGATCGGGCTTGAGTGCGGCCTGGTGGACGTAAAAATTTGCGCCATTGATGACACATGGTCAGGACTGAAGTTTGTGATTCGCGTGAAAGACCGTCCGGCGGCGGCAATTAAAAAGGCCGGTGTGAAGCGCGGAAAAAATTGAGACGAGTGCAGAAAAGCTGACGGAGCGGCAGCAGGATGATGCGAAAGCAGGTTCCTTTCGCCCCGCTCAGGATTTCGGCAGCAGGCCCGAGACGCCTGCAAGCGCCTCAAGTTTGGAGCGAAGAGACAGACGGTACCAACAAAGCCGCGAGGCCCATGGCCGCCGAGCGGCTTGATGCAAGGCGGATCCCACACCGCAACGAAGAAAATTACGAAGCGGTTTGGAGCGAAGCGACAGACGGTGCCAACAAAGCCGCGAGGCCCATGGCCGCCGAGCGGCTTGATGCAAGGCGGATCCCACGCCGCAACGAAGAAAATTACGAAGCGGTTTGGAGCGAAGCGACAGAATGAAGGAGCAGTAATGGCAATCTATTTACCCAGCGTGGCGGAAGAAAGTGACGTCCTTCTGGATGACCTTACCCCCAAAGAAATTGTTTCCGAATTGGATAAATATGTAGTGGGGCAGCATGACGCCAAGCGCGCCGTGGCCATCGCGTTGCGCAACCGCATGCGCCGCCAGAAGCTTCCGCCCGATATCGCCGAAGAGATCATGCCGAAGAACATCATCATGATCGGCCCCACCGGCGTGGGCAAGACGGAGATCGCCCGCCGCCTGGCGCGGCTGGCCAACTCGCCGTTTTTGAAAGTGGAAGCTTCAAAATTCACTGAGGTCGGCTACGTGGGGCGTGACGTGGAGTCGATGATCCGCGACCTGGTGGAGATCGCCATTGACATGGTGCGCGAAGAGAAACTTGAAGAGGTCACAGAAAAAGCCGAGGTCCAGGCCGAAGAGCGGCTGCTGGACCTGCTGCTTCCGGCCGCTCCGGCGCCCGCCAGCTCCACAGCAGGTTTTGCGCTGGTCACCGAAGAAGGCGATTCCGCCTCGCGCACGCGGGAAAAACTGCGCCACCAGTTGCGGGAAGGCAAGCTGGACGAGCGCATCGTGGAGTTGGAAGTGCGCGAGCGTTCAACCCCGGCGTTTGAAATCATCTCCAACCAGGGCGTGGAGGAGATGGACATCAACATCAAGGACATGCTGCCCAACATATTTGGCCAGCGCACCAAGAAGCGGAAGATGAAAGTGAGCGAGGCATTTGAATACCTGGTCCAGGAAGAGGAATCGCGGCTGATCGATATGGACCAGGTGACGCGCACCGCGGTGGAGCGCGTGGAGCAATCCGGCATCATTTTCCTCGATGAAATCGACAAGATTGCCGGACGGGAAAGTGGCCACGGGCCTGACGTTTCGCGCGAAGGCGTGCAGCGTGACATCCTGCCCATCGTCGAAGGCACCACGGTCAACACGCGTTACGGCATGGTGCGCACCGACCATATTCTTTTCATCGCCGCCGGGGCCTTTCACGTCTCCAAGCCCAGTGATTTGATTCCTGAGCTGCAAGGGCGCTTTCCTATCCGCGTGGAGCTGAAGTCGCTTACGATGACAGACTTTATTGCCATCCTCACCGAGCCCAAGTCGTCACTGGTAAAGCAGTACACGGCCCTGCTGGAAACCGAAGGACTGAAGCTGGAGTTCACGCGCGAGGCGCTCGACGAAATTGCCCGCTTTGCCTTCCAGGTGAATGAAGCTACGGAGAACATCGGTGCGCGCCGGCTGCACACCATCATGGAACGTGTGCTCGATGAGATCAGCTTTAACGCTCCGGACATGGAAAAGAAGTCCGTCACCGTGGATGGCGAGTACGTCAGGAAGATGCTGGACGATATCGTGAAGGACCAGGATTTGTCGCGGTACATCCTCTGAGTTCATCCCGACCCTGAGCTTGCCGAAGGGGAGGGATCCCTATAGCACCGTAGCTCCAACGGGAGTGGGGAATTTTTTTCGTCGCCGGAGGATGTTTTATGTCCCCGTTTTCCCTGCGTTCTCTGCGGCCTCTGCGGTAAGATTTCCAATCTTGAAATTTTGGTAACGATAGCGGTCCCTCACCCGCTCGAGCGGGATTCGGGATTTCAGAAAAATGCGTATTCGCGCAATCATCGTGCTTCTGTCGCTCGCCACGCTTCTTGGCTGCGCTGTCCCCGGCGCTCCACTGCCTCCATCGCTCGACATTCCCCGGTTGGTGGGCGACCTGAAAGCCGTGCGTAAAGGCGATACCGTTACCTTGACGTGGACCACGCCAACAGAGACCACCGACGGAGAACTCATCCGCAAGCCGGGCAAGATGCTGGTGCAAAGGGCGCTGGCCTCAGGGCGAGATTCCGAACTTCACTTCCAGACCATTTCTGAGCTCCCGCTGGAGCCCTCCTTGAATGACGATCGTGGCGAAGTGGCTACGGCCAAAGATTCTTTGAGTGACCTGCTTCGCTCCGGCACCGCTGATTTCGCCGTGTACACGGTGCTGGCGCAGGGACACAGCGGCAAATCCTTTGGCCTGCCGAACCGCGCTTCCGTGCCGCTGGTCCCGGCCTTGCCTCCGCCGCAGCAGGTCCGGGCAGAACCAGTTCCGGCAGGCATAAGAATCTCCTGGGACCAGGGGTTGGCGCCGGCCAGGGAATCTCGTCTCAATGTGCAGTACGCCTGGCGCATCAAGCGCCGGGAAAAAGGACTCAATGACGCAGTGGTGGTCTATCGGGCAAACGCCGGCGATAAAGCCGCTATCTTTGTTGACACAGGCATCGAGTGGGAAAAGACCTATCAATACTGGATTACTCCGGTCACGCTCTGGCAGGAGGGCAACCGCAAGGGCGAAGTAGAGGGCGACGACTCAGCCGTTGTCGACGTGTTCGCCCATGATTCTTTCCCTCCAGCCGTTCCGTCAGGCCTTGAAGCGGTCTTCAGCGCTGTGCCGCAGAATTCGTTTATCGATCTGACCTGGACACCCAATACCGAGCCTGATTTGGCGGGCTACAACGTTTATCGCCACACCGCGAATTCGCCGCCGCGGAAGATCAATTCTGAACTGGTCAAGACGCCACGCTTCCCTGATCCTGGAATCCAGCCGGGGATGAAGTATTTTTACTCGGTCACTGCCGTTGACCTGCGCGGCAATGAGAGCGGCAAATCAGAAGAAACATCTGAAACGGCGCCCAAGGATTAGCGGTCATAACCTGGGCAAGGTTGCCGGTTTAGCGCCTTCCCCGATTTGACTGCCCCGCAACCGGTAAGCTAGCCTCATAGGCTGGTCTGTCGGCTTCAGTCGAGGCTCATGCAGGCCCTGCCTTTAGCGGCAAGAGAGGTGTCACCAGCTCTTCGGAGGCCGCATTCAGATGAAAGCTCTACGCAAATTTTTGATTTTTCAGCTAGTTGTCTTCTGTGTGACAGCCAGCCAACTTGGCCATGCAGAAGGGCTCAGGCCGGTCCACGCCAAAAAAGCCATGGTGGTCAGTGTCCACCAGGAGGCCTCCAGGGTCGGCGCGGAAATCATGCGCCAGGGCGGCAACGCCGTGGATGCCGCTGTGGCAACCGGTTTTGCGCTGGCCGTGGTCCATCCAGCGGCGGGAAATATCGGCGGCGGTGGCTTTATGCTGCTGCGCAAAGCCAACGGCGAAGTGCACTTCCTCGACTATCGCGAGAAAGCTCCCAAAGCCGCCAGCCGTGACATGTATCTGGACGCGCAAGGGAACGTGGTTCCCAAGGCCAGCTTGATCGGCTACAAAGCCGTCGGCGTGCCCGGTTCCGTAGCCGGACTGGTCTACGCACAGCTGCATTGGGGCAAGCTTTCACTCAGGACCGTCATGCAGCCGGCGATCCGCCTGGCGCGCGCAGGCGTGTTGCTGACGTATGAAGAAGCGCAGTCGATGCACAACGAAGATTTGAGCAAATTTGCGGACTCCAAACGTATCTTCCAGCGCGACGGCAGGTTTTACGAGCCGGGAGAGATCTTCCGTCAGCCGGAGCTGGCGCGGACCTTGGAGCGGATTGCCGCCAATCCCAAAACCAACGAATTCTACAAAGGCGCCATGGCGCGCGAGCTGGCAGCGGAGATCCAGCGCGGCGGCGGACTGATCACCGCCGAAGACCTGGCCGAGTATGAGGTGAAGGAGCGCAGGCCGATTCAAGGGACCTACCGCGGTTATGAGATTTTCAGCGCGCCACCGCCAAGTTCCGGCGGCATCACCATGCTGGAGGCCCTGAATATCTTGGAGGGCTACGATCTGAACCAGAT
>JBGPZS010000019.1:0-18393 GCA_041493865.1 Terriglobia bacterium | reverse complement strand
GGGCGCCGAAGACAGTTGCGCCACGCGACCGTAATTTCCCAGAGATAAACACTCGAAAGCATAAGTGACTCGTTCGCGGGACTAACTGCGCATCCTCACAGTGCTCACCCGGCAGTTCTTGAAGGCTGCCGGGCAGCATGGTTAAGCCATCCATCGTCCAGCACCAGGACGCGGTCGCAGGACACGATGGTCTCCTGACGATGGGCCACGACTATACGTGCGATTCCCATTGTCGAGACCATCCGGTTGATTCTGTTTTCGGTTTCGGCATCCAGATGGCTTGTCGCCTCGTCCAGGAACAGTATTCTCGGCGCCTTGTAAAGGGCGCGGGCAAGCAGCATGCGCTGCTTCTGGCCACCGGAAAAGCTCAAGCCTGTATCGGTGATCAGCGTATTGTATTTCATCGGCATCGCTTCAATCTCCGCATGGATGGCGGCTTTTTGGGCGCTCTCCTGAACTCGACCCATATCGAGAGGAGAGTCGAAGCAAGCGATGTTTTCGGCGATGGTCCCGCAGAACAGTTCTTCTACCTGTTGTACGGCCGCGATCATCGCCCGGTATTGTCCCGTAACCTCCGCCAGTGGGACGCCATTCAACAGGATCAAGCCGCGGGACGGTACAAGCAGGCCCTGCATAAGCCTGAGCAGGGTCGATTTGCCGCAGCCGGACTTGCCCGTGATGGCGAGTGATTCCTCTCCATCTACCGCAAGCGATACCCCTTTCAAGAGCCAGGGATCGTCATCCGAGTAGCGAAACCACACGTCGTTCACCTCCAGGCGCTGCGTGGACGAGGGAGGTAACGTGCGCACATCAGCACTGCTCTCGGCTGGGGCCATGACGATGTCCGACAGACGATCCAGATGGATCTCGATGGTTTTTATCTCCAGGTACTTGTCCAGAACGTTCATGACTCGCGCGGCCAGGAGTTCGCGATAAGCGATGTAGCTGAACAGCATGCCGATCGAAATCGCATGCTGCAGCACCAGCGACGTTGCGTACCAGAGGACGAGTAGGCGTTCGCCGCCGAAAACCAGGGTGTTGCTGAGACGGAAAAGAGCCTGGATTCGTTCTGACTTGGCCATCCGGTTCTGGCCACGCACCACCAGGTTCGCCCACTGCCCCAGCCGAACTCCTTCTCCAGAAAACAGCTTGATGCTTTGGATCGATTTCACCGTCTCCAGGACGTAGCCCTGCTGGATTGCATGGAGGACTTCATAGGAGCGCAGATAGTCGCGTAACGGCCTCATCAGGAGGCGTCGGATGAGAATTGCGCACACGATAGAACAACAGCTGATCGCAACCAGAGTCCGGCTGTAGCGCAGCATCACGAGCAATAGAACCACGGACATGAGGCCGTCCAAGCCGATTTCGAAAAAACTGCCGGTCAGAAGCTTTTGAATGTATGAGATGCTATCGAAGCGCCCCGCCAGATCGCCCAGGTACCGGCGTTCGAAGAAGCTTGCCGGCAGGCGCAACAGATGTTGAAAGGTATCGATGAGCCAGGCGCGATGAAGCCTGGACCGGAGGCGAAGAATTACTTCCGTCCTCATTGCGCTCACCGCGATGGTAATGACCAGGACCAGGGCAAAAGCCAGGAGCAATATCTTGCGTATCCCCAAGTCCCGGGTTGTCAGGACCCAGTCGACTGTCCACTGCAGATAAAAAGGCGCGAGTACCTGCAGAAGTTCCAGCACGAGAGCGCCCACGACGATGGCGAACACGTCTCCGCGAATGCCCATCACCTTGCGAAAAAAGCTGCGCCAGGTGAGCGTCTTAGACCTAGGCGACGGGAGCACTCCCGGTGTGCGCTCAAACTCGATGGCAACACCAGTGAACATCCTGGAAAAGTCTTTGGACCCGACCGTGCGCCTGCCGCTTGCCGGATCATGGATGACATAGCGATCGCCATGGACGGCTACCAGAACAACGTAGTGCATCAATCCCCAATGCAGGATGCAGGGCAGTTGCAATTGGGGTGTATATTCCAATTCAACGCGGAGGGGCCGGGCGATCAAAGAAAGGCTTGTGGAGATATCCAGCATGCGCCTGAGAGTGATACCGCGTGAAGAAGTAGAGAAGCGCTCCCGCAGATCGCCTACGCTCCAGGTCTCGCCAGCCGCCCCCAACACCATGGCCAGACAGGCCAGCCCACATTCAGAAGCCGCGGATTGAAGAATGAGAGGAGTCTTGGCCACAGAATCATCTATCCCCGGCCGGCGCCTGCGGAACGCGAAGGGAACATCCACTGGTACAGCCTCCGGCGGTCGATGATGCTCGATGAGAACGGACGGCCGGCCGCCTGCTGCAACGGTCCGTTTTTCAGAGAAAAATCGGCCACTTCAATTTCCACGGAGGAATCCGCCACTTGACGTGAACCTGGAACCAGCCGGGTGACTTTTCCTGTAAACTGGCCAAGCCCTTCCACCAGCAGCTCCACTCGTTGGCCTGGATGCAGAGCCGGAAGCTGCCCAGGCAAGATTGCTGCCAGCGCAATCAGCCGCCCATCGCGCACGGCCAGCGTACCGGAGATTGTGGTGTGCCGGCCATAACTAAGGAAGGCAATCGCGGACAGCAATAGCACGATGAGGGTGCCGTCGATTGAGGCGAAGATGTAAGAAGATGCGTGACGACGCAGTAGCGGCTCGCCCAACCAGCGTTCATTGTAGGCTTCTACCGCTTCTTCGCGAAATAGAGATTCGAGCATGTTTGGCCGTTGCGGCTAAGAGTGTACAGCCTGGATACCCCCCCAACCAAGATGTGCGCCTGAGTATTCTCAGGCGCACCCACAGAATTTGCGGTTAGAGCGAAGAAGCGACATCGTCGCAATCATCAACCTCGGCAGGGCAACCGGAATCAGTGCCTGTTCCCGCGGCGATCGCGTCCATTTCTTCAGGAAGAATCTCGCGTGCCAGCTTGCGGGCAATCGAGCGTGTTGAATTGAGTTTTTCTTCGAGCATCTTTCTTTTCCTTTCTTACTGCACAAAACCTGAAAACTGTGTGTACGTTCTGGGGTTTGTACAACGGAGATGAGATGCGTTCATGTGAAAGCCGCACCAACGAGAATTTGCGGTTAGATCGACTCGAGGTCGGCGTGGTCGCAATCATCAACAGCGGGAGGGCTACCGGAATCAGTGCCTGTTCCCGCGGCGATCGCGTTCATTTCTTCAGGAAGAATCTCGCGTGCCAGCTTGCGGGCAATCGAGCGTGTTGAATTGAGTCTTTCTTCAAACATCGTTCTTTTCCTTTCTTACGTGCACACGTACACAACCTGAAAACTGTGGTGTACGTTTGTGAGATTGTACGACAGCGGCGATTGTACAACAGAATGGTAGAGATGAGATGCGTTTATGTTGAAAGCTGCTATGGTAGTTAGGCTCAATTTGGGACTATCCCCCGGTGCGCAGCAGTCTACAACACTTTACCACCAACGCCTGAATCTTAATCGCGCTCCAGGAACAGGAACGTTCTGGTTAAGGAATGGGATGTTCCCAAAGGTTATAACAATAACTGCCTGGGCTATTCACTATAGTTGAACGGCCTGATCTGATCGGGGGCGCTGGCAAATTCTGAAAGATCTTTCCGAAATGCCGGATAGCCTTCCGATTTCAGGAAGTCATGGAAAGATACATCCGGCAGGCGTGCGTCAAGGTTGAAATCGGCCGAGGGCTCCAGGGAAAAGGCGGCGAAGAGGGCAAGCATAGGCATATTCGGCACCCGTTGCTCCAGCCAAAGAAACTGGCCCATCTCATTGACCTCCAGGAACACAACCGACCCGTCGGGACGTTCGATCAAATCGAAGCTGCCGTGAAGAAGCCCAAGCCTCGCGGCGAAGGCCTGGCATTTCTCCAGCAGCGAGGCATCCAGGGCGGCCGCCTCCGTGGGAGCTTCACCTTTCATGTCAGACCGAAAGTCGAGCCTTCCGGAGGCTACCTGTTGCGAATAAATGCGGGCCGCCTGATAAGCGCTGCCAAAAAAGGTGACGCGCAACTCGCTCTTCTTTTCAATGCATTCCTGGTAAATGCCTGGACAGGATGTAAACGACACATCGTCCTCCGCCAGCACGTCCTCGGTCAGTCTGGAGGTGTACACTCCCCGTGATCTGCCGGCATTCCGGTCCCTCCAGAAGGCCGGGGCAAAAGGCTTGTAGATTACGTTTCCTCGATGCTCCCGGTAGAATGCGCGTATCTCGTCTGGATCATTGGAGAACAACGATGTTGGTATCACAAAGCCCACTTCCCTGGCGACGCGAAGCTGATAGGGCTTTGAGTTGGCCCAGATTCTACTACCGAGTGGATTGATCCAGATCGAACCGGGGAATATTACAGTGCGCGTGCCCTCGGCAAACCTTCGCGCCTCTAGCTGGGCCATCTGCACATCCGCCGCGGCAAGCCTATCGGAAAATGCTGCCGCCGTAGCCGGACGTCTAAGCCAGACCGAGGTGTAGGACATCGATGGAGCTAAATCAGCGACCTTGCAGGTGGGCGCCGATGAATTGGATATGCGTATGGTGCTCCTCTGCCGTTCCGGAAAGTCCGACGTCGACCACCGGTCGCAACGAACACCCATAGAATCCAGAGCCCAAATGAGCGCATGGCCGTGGATATCGTTCCGTTCTGTAATGATCAATACAGACATCGTCTGCCTACCTTTCGTGCGGAAATCAACGCATAGTATAGGGGATGGCTGATCTTCTCGTCCCTTAATTCCTCGGCGGAAGCTGCGTGGCGGTTCGAACGCTAGGTGGGAGAGACGAACCATGGGAAAGCATGCATGGCTGGGTCCCTGGATACGGCGCTTCCTTCCGGAGCATCTGGTGCGGGAAAGAAACCTGTCGCGCAACACGCAGCACAGCTACCGCGATGCGCTCAGAATGTTACTGCCCTTCCTGGCCGCGCGCGTCGGCAAAGGCTCAAAGCCAGCATCGCCCCGATGACGGCGATCGTAACGGAAATGGGATGCGGCACTGTCGCGCATTCAGAGAAATGTCGATTCCCTGTATGTGCCGTAAATGTGCCCTCCAGAGACAGTTACCCCAGCCACTGCCTGCCCCTTATCGTCAAGCACAAACCCGGAGACGCTGGATGTCTCTGTTTGCGCCCAGAGGCACAGGGATTGAACCATCCAGAAACCTGCGACCAGAAGTCGAAAATGCCGTTTCATTTTGGATCAGGTCTCCTCGAATTCTTCCGCAAACGAATATTTAACACGATGTCTATAGGAAAGCGGAAGTTATCCCAAAACAGCTTACCTTGGTCTTAATAAATTTGATCTTTTCGTGCTTGCGCTGGGATGGGACATTGCGGTACAACTTCAATCCTAGTGCGCCGGTTCTTGTCCATTTCGTTGGTTGCCGCGCTGTGCTGGTCAATGGTGTTGCCCGCATGGGCGGCGTTGTGTATGCAAGGAAAGAGCGCACAGGTGTGCCATCGCACCAAGCACACACACGACTGCGGCATGATGATGCACCATGCTGACGAAGACAAAGGCTCTGGGGCTGCTGTGTCTCCTGTCCAACAGGACGAGAAATGTCCCATGAAATGCTGTATGCAGACCAGCTCCGCCACTGCCCGACCTGTTCCATTGGCCTGCAATTCAGCGCCTCTTCTTTTGCCCCAGGCTTTCACTCGCTTTGAATCCCAGGTCTTCACCGCTTCTGGGTTTTCCTCTCATACCGACCGTGGTCCACCCACCTGTTCACAATCGCTCTAAGCTCGCATAGCGTTCGCACTGCCATAAGCCGATAAGCTGCGTCAGAACTTCCAGTGAGGCTGCGCTCCGCCTGGATGCTGGATGGTGCCCGTCAGGGTGTCTCACCCAGACGCGCCAGTTCGGTCTTGCTGGGATGGGCTGCAAGAGACGCTCAGCCTATGTGCTTCGGCGCTGGCGGATGCTAAGTCGAGATTCCAGGTTCACTACGCGAGAAAACCGCTCCTTGGATTTGTCGTGTAGCTGGTGTCCACAGGGTTCCAGCGACTAACCCTTCTCCGCCAGCCAACCTCCTGCCAGGGTGGACAGCAGGAGTTCAAACTGGTTTTCGCGATTGAGCAGAACGCGCTAAGGCGCAAACAATTGTGTGGAGGATGCTTCTATGCGGTTGGAAAAGAGCTTTACATGCTTGATTTTGGCTCTATTGCTCGTTGTGGTCTCTCTGCCTCTAATGGGGCAGTCCACGGGTGGAATTACTGGTCCTGCTACGAAGCTTTGGTCAAATGCTGTAACCCAACTGCTGCACGTAAGGAATTCGGGGAGGCAAGATTGTTTCTGTCTGGGAACTAAATCTTGGGGGCTGGTCTAGGGAACGTCGTTATGAGCAAATCGCTTATTGGCCGGTTGCATTTAGCCCAGCGACAACGTGCCCTACTGCAAGAAAGGAGTTCGTAAGTATGGATCGGCGAATCAAGGCGGCAATTCAGATCATGCTCGGCAATAAGACACCGCAAGTCCAAATTCGTGAACTCGCGCAAAGTGTGAACCTTTCATCTCGCCACTTCGCTAAACTGTTTAAGGAAGAGACATGTCTAAAGCCGAAACAATGCGCACGTTATTTACGACTACAGCAAGCAAAGAGCCTGCTCGATCACACATGTCTGAAAGTGGAGGAGGTCGCGTCCGCTGTTGGTTTTAGACATTTAAGCAGCTTTACGAATGAGTTTACAAAACTCTATGGGTGCCCTCCTTCGGTTTTACGGACAGGCCGAACTAAGTCACTCTGTCAGCCAAAGAAGACAAAGAAGCATGAGGTCGGGGCGCGATATGCCTGGAAACGTTCACTCGCCCTTTAATTCATACGAAAAATAAAAATTGATTTCACGAGAGGTTGGCAGATCTGGTAGGCACAGAGCCTCGGCGATGAGTTGTCTTAGCGGTTGTTTGTTTAACATAAAGGCATTTGCTGTGAATTTCACCCCTTTCATTCCACCTCACTTCTGGAAACGCCCGTACGCTCGTTCTCGCAATAGCGTACAGTACAGAGAATGGCACCTGCGGCTCTTGGCACTATCAGATTTCATTTGGCGTCCTCAAAAATGGCGGTCCGAGGCGCGTACACCCACTCGCATTAAAAAGGGACGATTTGTTGAATATCCGGCAGAGGCACGCGAACTTGCTTTACCTTGGGACACGCCTGCGCAACAGTCTTTGGAAGACAAAGCCTGACGGAGGAGAGGCACCCCTGCTCTCAGAGTTATTCAGCAGAGAGCAGATGAAGCAACATGGTAAAAGCCTGGCGGCCTCTCATGCGGTGGCTCGCGGACGAGCACCAGACCAGCTTTTAGCGAGACTGGCTGACAACGAAAAAATACTGAATGAGACCTGTCATCTTCTGACAACAGCGACACAAGCGAACCGGCGTATTGCGCCTGCCGGCGAATGGCTGCTCGACAATTTCTACCTGATCGAACAACAGATCCGAACCGCCAGGAGACACTTGCCAAGGGGCTACAGTCGGACGCTTCCTCGTTTGCGTGAGGGCCCCTCCGCAGGGTTGCCGCGCGTTTATGACCTGGCCCTGGAAACAATTGCACACGGTGATGCCCACGTGGATCCGGAGAGTCTCAGCGGGTTCGTCACGGCTTACCAAACCGTTGCCCACTTGAACCTGGGAGAGTTATGGGCCATTCCCATCATGCTGCGGCTTGCGTTGATCGAGAATCTCAGGCGTGTCGCCGCCGCGATTGCCGCCGACAGACTCGACCGCAACCTCGCTGACAAATGGGCAGACGAGATGACGGAAGTCGCGGAAAAAGATCCAAAGAACCTGATTCTCGTGATCGCCGACATGGCCCGCTCGAATCCGCCGATGGTAAGCTCGTTTATTTCCGAATTGGTTCGTCGTTTGCAGGGACAAGGTCCGGCACTGGCCTTGCCCCTTACCTGGATCGAACAACGGCTCTCAGAGTCGGGATCGACGATTCAGCAACTGGTGCAGTCGGAGAGCCAGCGACAAGCCACCGACCAGGTTTCCATCAGCAACAGCATTGCCAGCCTCAGGTTCCTGGATGCGACCGATTGGCGCGAGTTCGTCGAGGCCATGAGCGTCGTCGAGCGCACCCTGCGCGAAGATCCTCAAGACGTGTACGGCAAAATGAGTTTTGCCACACGTGACCGCTACCGGCATGTCGTGGAAAAAACCGCCAGGAATAGTAACTCATCGGAAGACCAGGTGGCGGGCAAAGCAGTCCAGCTGGCACATGAGAGTTGGAAGGAGAAAAAAAACAGGACCGGGCACGTTGGTTTTTATCTGATCGGGGAAGGGCGCGCAACGCTCGAACGCTCGGTAGCGATGCGCGGGTCGATCCCGCGTTTTTTGCGCACAAAGGGCCGGCAGTATTCGTTGCTGCTGTATTTGGGTGCGATCCTTGCAGCCACTGGGCTGATTACCAGAATCTTTGCCGTCAAAGCACACGCCAATGGAGTGAGAGGTGCAACCCTCGCGCTTGGAACTATTCTTGCGGTTTTCGTCGTTACCCAGTTTGTTGTTACCGTGATCAACTGGCTGATGACCAAGCTGGCGGCGCCGGACATACTGCCGCGCATGGATTTTTCGCAGGGAATCCCAGCCGAACTGCGCACGCTCGTCGTGGTTCCAACAATGCTTACCACTCCAGAGAGCGTGGCCGGACTGGTGGAAGCCCTGGAGGTCCGGTTCCTGGCTAACCGTGATGACAATGTGCACTTCTGTCTCTTGTCGGATTTTCGCGATGCTGACCAGGAGAACATGCCTGAAGACGGCCCTCTTCTCGACCTTGCTCAGGCCGGCATTGCAGACCTGAATAGCAAGTACAGCCGCCAGGGAATCGATACTTTCTTCCTCTTTCATCGAGCGCGGCGCTGGAATGCAGGCGAGCAGTTGTGGATGGGCTATGAGCGCAAACGAGGCAAGCTTGAGGAGTTGAACTCATTCCTGCGAGGCCAACCCGGTGATCACTTTTCAAGCGTCGTGGGGAATTCAGCGGTTCTCCAAGGCGTTCGGTACGTCATTACTCTCGATACGGATACGCAGTTGCCACGCGACTCGGTGTGGCAGTTCGTGGGAGCGATGGCACATCCGCTCAACCAACCCGTTTACGACGACGCAAAACAGCGTGTTGTCCAAGGTTATAGCATTCTGCAACCTCGCGTTGCCGTGAGTCTTCCGGGCACAAATCATTCCCGTTATGCGCGGCTGTGGGGCGGTGAACCGGGCATTGACCCATACACGCGCGCAGTGTCAGACGTTTACCAGGATGTTTTCTCAGAAGGTTCTTTCATCGGCAAGGGAATTTATGACGTGGATGTCTTCGAGCAGGCTCTGGGCGGGCGTTTCCCTGAGAACCGCGTTCTCAGCCACGATCTTATAGAAGGTTGTTACGCACGCTCCGGTCTGTTGAGCGATGTACAGCTCTATGAGGATTATCCGGCAACGTATGACGCGGACGTCGCACGGCGGCACAGGTGGATCCGTGGGGACTGGCAGATCGCCCGCTGGGCGCTGCCGTGGGTGCCCGGTCCGGAGCGCAGCTCGCAGAAAAATCCGCTGTCACTGCTCTCGCGATGGAAAATCGTTGACAATCTCCGCCGCAGCATCGTGCCGGCGTCGCTGGTCCTTCTGTTGTTGTTTTGCTGGCTGCGACTGTCGCAATCCTGGGCGTGGACCCTGGCCATCCTTGGGACAGCCTTTGTTCCCATCTTCTTGAGCTCTCTCCTCGATCTGCTGCTGAAACCAGAAGATGTGGCGCTGAGGCAGCACTTGTCAGAAGTGGTGCGCACTTTCGGCCGGCACTTTGCCCAGGGATTGTTTACGTTTGCTTGCATGCCCTTCGAAGCCTTCTTCAATCTTGATGCGGTTTTTCGGGCAATCTGGCGGATGCTCTTCTCGCATCGGCATCTCCTGGAGTGGAACGCCTCAAGCGAGCACAAGCACAAAGAGCGGCCGGGTTTTGGCGACTCCTTCCAGTACATGTGGCCTGCCCCTGCTTTCGCATTGGCGGCGCTGATCTGTGTCTCTGTGATCAGGCCAGTTGCCCTCGGTGTAGCTGTTCCGGTACTGATGCTCTGGTTTGCATCCCCGGCCGTCGCTTGGTGGATCAGCCTGCCGCTCAAGCGTGAGGCGGTAAGGCTCTCCCTTGAGCAGACAATCTTCCTCCGGAAACTCTCCCGCAAGACGTGGTCATTCTTTGAGAAGTTTGTTGGTTCAGAAGACCATTGGCTTCCGCCAGATAATTATCAGGAGGGCCCGGCTCCCGCCATCGGTCATCGCACCTCGCCAACCAACATGGGGCTGGCATTGCTCGCCAATCTTTCTGCTTACGACTTTGGCTATCTTTCGGCGGCACAGTTACTCCAGCGTACCGGCCAGGCCTTCGCGACAATGAGATTATTGGAGCGGCATCGAGGGCACTTCTATAACTGGTATGAGACGCAGACACTGAAGCCGCTCTTGCCCCTCTATGTTTCCACCGTCGACAGCGGAAATCTTGCAGCCCACGTGTTGACATTAGAGCCTGGCCTTATCGGACTTGCGGACCAGAAGGTCCTTGCCCCGCGCTTGTTTAGCGGCCTTCTCGATACGATCGGGGTTTTTGCGGATGTTGTGAGTGAAGGGGTCTCTCATGATAATGAGTGGACAAAAACCACTCTGCTTCACGCCGCTGATCTGCGGAAGCACTTGGACGGCTTGCGCGTTTCACCACCAACGACCTTGACTGCTGGCCGATTGTGCCTCGAGCAGCTTGTTGCAAAAGCCATGCGAATCGCGGAAAGCATGAAAGACCAGCCTGAAAGCCAGGCCGTTCGGTGGGCAGATGCTCTCACCGGACAGTGTCAGGCTGCGCTTGATGAATTGACTTTTCTCACACCCTGGACGGCGGTCACAAATATTCCGGACGAGCTAGACGGATTGCAGTTAAACAACATTCCCACTCTGCGCGAGTTGGCAACGTGGGATTTAGAGTCTCTCTCCCGCTTCCAGCACTCGCACAAGGCGGATGCGGCCTGTCTCGAGTGGGTGGATGAGGCGAAACCCCTCGTCAGTGAAGCGATCCATCGCGCTAAGGACCGGATAGCAGAGATTGAGCGGCTCGCCTTGCAGTGCAAGGATTTCGCCCGTATCGAGTATGACTTCCTTTACGACCAAGCGCGCCATTTAATGACGATTGGATACAACGTCAGCGAACGGCGCCGTGATTCGAGCTACTACGATCTGCTGGCGTCGGAAGCAAGATTGGCCAGTTTTGTGGCGATTGCGCAGGGGCAAGTCCCACAAGAGAATTGGTTCTCTCTGGGACGACAGCTTGCCAACTCGTCGGCGGGACCAACTCTGCTTTCATGGGACGGCTCGATGTTTGAGTACCTGATGCCGTTGCTGGTCATGCCGACTTATGAAAATACGCTGCTCGATGAAAGTTACAAGGCAGCAGTGGAGAGGCAGATCGAGTACGGCGTGACGCGCAATGTGCCCTGGGGAATATCGGAGTCCGGATACAACGTGATGGATGCGCACATGAATTACCAGTACCGGGCATTCGGCGTACCTGGCCTTGGCTTGAAGCGTGGGTTGGCGGAGGACGTGGTCATTGCACCATATGCCTCGAGTCTGGCGCTGATGGTGGCACCCGAAGATGCCTGTGCCAACCTGCAGCGCCTGGCCGCATCCGGCTTTGAAGGCAGATACGGTCTCTATGAAGCCATTGATTACACTCCCTCACGGGTGCCTCGCGCACAGTCGAACATTGTTGTCCGGTCGTATATGGCACATCATCAGGGCATGAGCCTGCTGGCCTTCGCTCACGTTCTGCTGGATCGGCCAATGCAGCGCCGATTCGAATCCGTCCCGATATTCCAGGCTACAACGCTGCTGCTGCAGGAGAAGGTTCCCAAAGCAACAGCGCTGTATTCAGCGCCCGAAGAGCTTCCCGAAAGCCACCGTATTGCCGATGGGCCGGGGCCCTCAGTGCGCGTCTTTCACAGCCCCAACACTTCCGTTCCGGAGGTGCAGTTGCTATCGAATGGCAAGTATCACGTGGTGGTCAGCAATGCAGGCGGAGGGTACAGCCGATGGAAAGACATGGCGGTAACAAGGTGGCGTGAAGATACCACTCGCGATCCATGGGGAACCTTCTGTTACATCCGTGACGTTGCTACAGGAAGGTCATGGTCGTCCGCTTATCAGCCGACCGGAAAGCATCTGGAACACTATGAGGCCATCTTCTCCGAAGCCAAAGTCGAGTTTCGTTGCCGCGAGGGAGAACTGGAAGCCCACACAGAGATTGCGGTCTCCCCGGAAGATGACATTGAGCTACGGCGCATCACGCTTACCAACCGTGCCCGCAAACGCAGGGTCATTGAGATAACCAGCTATGCCGAAGTTGTTCTCGCCTCCTCCGCCGCGGATGACCTGCATCCGGCCTTCAGCAACCTCTTCTTGCAAACGGAGATACTGGATCAGCGCCGGGCGATTCTTTGCACGCGACGCCCGCGGTCTCTCAACGAGCAGCCGCCCTGGATGCTCCATCTGATGGTCGTGCATGGCGCAGATGTTGGAACGGTGTCTTACGAAACAGACCGCATGCGGTTCATTGGGCGCGGGCGAACAGCGGCGAACCCCGCCGCGCTGAGCGGTCCCGCGCTATTGTCCGGCAGCCAGGGCTCCGTCATCGATCCTGTCGTCGCCATCCGCTACCAGATCACGCTTGAGCCAGGGCAATCCGCTACGGCCAACCTGGTTTCTGGTGTTGGCGAAACCCGCGACAGGTGCTTGCAGTTGGTCGATAAGTACCAGGATCGCCATCTGGCGGACCGTGTTTTTGATCTTGCATGGACCCACAGCCAGGTGGTTCTGCGGCAGCTTAACGCCACCGAGGCTGACGCGCAGAGTTTTGGACAGCTCGCCAGTTCCATCCTCTATGCCAACCCATTGCTGCGGGCCGAAGCGTCTGTGCTTAGCAATAACAAGCGGACGCAGTCGGGCTTATGGGGCTATTCGATCTCCGGCGACCTGCCGATTGTCTTGCTGCAGATTGGGGACCTGGCCAACATTGATCTGGTCCGCCAGCTTGTACAAGCTCACGCCTATTGGAGGTTGAAAGGGCTCGCGGTTGATCTGGTGATCTGGAATGAAGATCACGCCGGATACCGGCAGCTACTGCAGGAACGGATATTGGATCTGGTCGCGGCAGGGGTTCAAGCCAGCCCGGCAGAGCGCGGGGGTGAAATTTTTGTCCGGGTCGCCGAGCAGATATCGAATGAAGACCGCCTCCTCTTTCAGGCTGTTGCACGCGCCATCGTCACGGATGCGCGCGGCCCGCTGAGTGCACAGATCAGCACGCGCCGAGCCGTGGAGACTGAAGGCCAGCCTGTAAGGATCAGGAGGAGCAGCCGCAACGAGCGCACCCGGCGGGATGAGCTGCCGCCCCGCGACCTGATTCACACTAACGGTCTGGGCGGATTTACTCGTGATGGGCGGGAATACGTGATCACAATGGCACAGGACCAGATGACACCTGCACCCTGGGCCAATGTGATAGCAAACTCGGAGTTCGGCACCGTGATCTCAGAAAGTGGATCAGCCTATACGTGGAGCGAAAACGCTCACGAGTTCCGCCTCACACCATGGCACAACGATCCTGTGACCGATACGAGTGGTGAAGCATTCTTTCTCCGTGATGAAGAGAATGGCAGTTTCTGGTCGCCGACGCCGCTGCCGGCTCGTGGCACGGGATCTTATGTCACCCGGCATGGGTTTGGCTATAGTGTCTTCGAACACACCGAAGACGGAATTAATTCGGAGTTGCAGATATATGTGGCGCCGGATGCAGCTGTAAAATTCTCAGTCCTGAAGGTGAGCAACAATTCCGGCCGAACCCGGCGGCTCTCAGCTACGGGATATGTCGAATGGGTGCTGGGAGACACGCGGCCAAAGTCAACCATGCACGTGGCGACTGAGGCTGACCCTGTCACCGGCGCGCTGTTCGCACGCAATCCTTATGACTCGGAGTTTCCTGATAGAGTCGCTTTCTTTGACGCAAATCAGGCAACCAGAACGATCACGGGAGACCGAACAGAGTTTCTGGGCCGCAACGGCGCTTTGGCGAACCCAGCCGGCATGCAAAAGGCACGTCTCTCCGGGAAGCTTGGGCCCGGGCTGGACCCATGCGCCGCGATCCGCCTTCCGTTCGAACTGGCTGATGGCCAGGGGCGGGAGATCGTGTTCGTTCTTGGTGTAGGGCAAGGCGCCGCAAGCGCTGTCGACCTGGTGCAGCGTTTTCGTGGCACTGAAGCTGCCCGTATTGCCTTGGAATCGGTATGGCACTACTGGACGCACACTCTCGGCGCCGTGAATATCGATACACCTGACCAGTCCATCAATGTGATGGCGAATGGTTGGCTCTTGTACCAGACTTTGGCTTGCCGTTTCTGGGCCCGTAGCGGATATTACCAATCAGGCGGCGCTTTTGGTTTTCGCGACCAGCTACAGGATGTCATGGCGCTGGTGCACGCTGAACCAAGCCTGATTCGTAAACAGCTCCTGCTCTGTGCCGCGCGCCAGTTCCGCGAAGGAGATGTCCAGCACTGGTGGCATCCTCCTTCCGGCCGCGGAGTCCGCACGCACTGTTCGGATGACTATTTGTGGTTGCCATTGGCGGTTTGCCGTTACGTTTCTAGTACTGGCGATACCGGAGTGCTGGACGAAGCAGTTGCCTATCTTGAAGGTCGTGCCATAAAACCCGAAGAAGATTCTTATTACGATTTGCCTGGTCGATCTGAAACCACCGGCACTTTGTACGATCACTGCGTACAGGCGATCATGGCCGGGCTAAAGAGAGGCGAACACGGTCTTCCCCTGATCGGATCCGGTGATTGGAATGATGGTATGAACTTGGTGGGGGAACGCGGCAGGGGAGAAAGCGTCTGGCTGGGATTTTTCTTGCACCAGGTATTGATGCGCTTCGCCGAACTGGCCAGCCGTCGCGGTGACGCACCCTTCTCCGAACATTGCCAGTCTGAAGCGGTCTTGTTGCGCCAGAGCATTGAGCAGAATGGCTGGGACGGGGACTGGTATCGCCGCGCCTATTTCGACGACGGCTCACCGCTGGGGTCTGCCTCGAACCCTGAGTGTCAGATTGATTCTGTCGCGCAAAGCTGGTCTGTTTTGTCGGGCATAGGCGACGCACAACGTTCGCGCAAAGCCATGGATGCTTTGGACAAGCGACTGGTGGACCGCGATCACGGCCTGGTCAAGTTATTGGCACCGCCCTTCGACAAATCCAATCTTGATCCGGGTTATATAAGGGGCTACGTCCCAGGAGTCAGGGAAAACGGCGGGCAATATACTCACGCCGCCATCTGGGCCGCCATGGCATTCGCTGCCATGGGTGATGGCGCACGCGCGTGGGAGCTATTTGGCATGATCAATCCAGTAAATCATTCGCGCTCCCCCGAAGAAATCGCAACATATAAGGTGGAGCCTTATGTGATGGCGGCTGATATCTATGCGGTGGCGCCCCATACCGGCCGCGGTGGATGGACGTGGTACACAGGGTCTGCCGGCTGGATGTATCGGCTTATCATTGAATCCTTATTGGGTCTGCGGCTGGAGGTAGACAAGCTCTACTTTGCACCGTGTTTCCCGGCGGATTGGACCGGATTCAAGGTGCACTACCGCTTCCGGGAAACGGTTTATCACATTACAGTCCTACAGGTCCCCGATCACAAGGGCGGGATGAATATGACCATGGACGGCATCCCCCACGATGACAAGACCGTTCAACTTGTTAACGATCTTCAGGAGCATTTTGTAGAGCTGATTTTCGCGCCCGCGGAATCAGCTGTCTCATCCTGCCAGACTACTCTGGATGTACCTCTCTATGGGCAAAATTGATTCAAGTTCTACGTTCCATCCTGCTAACACCACGGTGGCTGTGCCCTGATCCTAGCGGGGTGTCCAGTGCGGATGGCTGGTGAAGAGGCCGCCGGCAAATCCGATCTGGTAGACCAGGAGCATTCCGAAAGCCAGGCTCAGTACGCCGGAGACAAGGCCGAGGCGGTGCGAGAACTTCTGTTGTCCTTTTCCCAGGAAGGTGAATGCGGAAGCGATGCTCATGGTGATCAACATCATGCCTCCGACGGTGCCTGCGCCAAAAACCAGCAGATAGGCGACGGCCCAACGCGGGTTGGGAATGGTGGTGAGAACGAGTAAGGCTACCGCAGCCGAGCCGGCCAGCCCGTGAACAACGCCGACAACAAACGGCCGCACTGGACGGTACAAGGCGAGCTTGCCGAAGAGACGATCAAGCAGACCGAGCGGCGTGCGGTCGGGACGATGAGGATGCGCCTCCGGAGCGTGGCCGTGAGCGTGGCTGTGGACGTAGTCGCCGTGGGCATGCGCATGCGAATGCAACACCTCAGAGCTTGCACCGGCGGAAAACGTAGGCGTGGAACGAAGGAACGCGGCGACGTTCATCACGCCCAGAATCACCAGCATGAAGGCAACAGAGAGCTCCATGCTTAAGCCGATCCGCGCGGGAATGACGACATCGAAAAGAATGATGATAGCGCCCACCACAAAGATCGTCAGCGTATGGCCTACGCCCCAGAAAGCCCCGGTCAGGGCAGCTCGGGTGAGTTGGCGCTGGCGGGTGACGATGGTGGTAACGGCGATTACATGGTCCGGGTCCGTGGCATGACGCATCCCAAGAAAAAACCCAACCGCAATGATGGAAATAAAACTGACCATGTCCTCTCTTCTTGGATGCTTTTTTGCTCACGCCGGCGTTATTGTACGCAGTTCAGCCGACCGGTGCACTATGAAGCTGAATAAATCATCCATTCCCGCGCCGGTCCTGGACGAAACCGTGAAAACCTGCATGCCCGGCCGCACTGCTTGAATGCTGGCACGCGCTACGGTTTCGTCAAACTCAACAGCAGTGGCCAGGTCCATCTTGGTGATCACGGCCACGTCGGCGCTGTTGAATATTGTCGGATATTTTAACGGTTTGTCCTCTCCTTCGGTAACCGACATAAGGACCAACCGCAGGTCTTCGCCTAAATCGTACGAAGACGGGCAAACGAGGTTGCCGACATTCTCAATGAACAGCAAATCCAGTTTGCCGATGTTCCATCCTTCCAGCGCATTTTTCACCATTGCGGCTTCAAGGTGGCAAAGCGTGCCGGTGGTGATCTGCTGGACCGGGGCCTGGCTGCGTGCCAGCCGTGCTGCATCGTTGTCCGTGGCCAGATCGCCAACCAGTGCGGCCACACGGTGCTTCCGGCGCAGAACGGTCAAGGTCTTTTCCAGAAAGGCGGTCTTGCCCGCGCCCGGGCTTGAGACCAGGCTGACGACGAACACGCCATCGCGGTGGAACCGTTCACGCAGCGCACCGGCAATGAGGTCATTCTGCTTCAAGATATTTTTCCGGACTTCGAGCAGACGAGGGGCGGAATTCATGGTTGTATCTCCAGGGCAGTCACTTCCATTTCTTTTCCGCGAAGCACTTCACCGGTGGGCGTGCCACACTCTGGGCAGCACAACCACTGCGTTGAGGTAATCCGTCGCGGGGCCTGGCAGGCAGGGCAAAAGACCTCAACGGGCACTTCCTTGACGAGCAGCCGCGAGCCGGCGAGCGGCGTGCCGTCACAGGCGATGGCGTACGAAGAGAGCAGCGCATCTTTGACGACACCGGACAGCAGACCCAGGGTAAGATGCACGGCGTTGATACGCACGCCTCGCCGCTCGGCCTCTTCCTGCGCCATCTCCACAATGCTCATCGCGATGGATAGTTCATGCATGGTTTTACTCGCTCCTCGTCGCCGAAGTATTTTGTCCAGGTCTGTCGAATCGCTCAAACGCAGCCAGAGCGGCCTGGCCCAGGCTGATACCACCGTCATTTGGAGGCACAGCATGGTTGGTCCATACCTGCAAGCTGGCAGAGGCAAGAAAGGCCTTCACGTCCTGCAGCAGGAGTTCATTCTGAAAAACGCCACCGGAGAGCACCACGGTGTCAATTCGTCTCTGCGTACAAAGCCCTTTGACGCAGTTACAGAGGCCCTGTGCGACACCGAGGTGGAAGGCGCGGGCAATCTCGCGGATATCGCGGCCGCGAGCGCGATTCCGGACCACAGAACAAAGAAGCGGACGGAAATCCAACTCGCCGCCGGTGACAGGGAAAGGGAAGGGCTCGTCCGTTGCTGCGCCACGGGCAAGTTGCTCCAGCCACATCGCGGCCTGTCCCTCAAACGTGACGTTACGCGTGAAGCCGAGGAGCGCTGCAGCGGCGTCAAAGAGACGGCCCACTGAGGTGGTGGTAAAGGCGCGCACGCCTTTGCTCACCAGGCCCAGCGCATCCCGATAGCGCGGGCCGAAATAAAACGGAGCGCCGGTTAGATCTGGCAGCTCATCAACCTGGGCGAGAAAGCCGG
>JBGPZS010000413.1:0-4172 GCA_041493865.1 Terriglobia bacterium | reverse complement strand
GTTCTGCAGATGGTGGACCAGGGCAAAAAGGACGAAAAAATCCTGGCCGTGGCGGAGAGCGATCCGCTCTACCGGGAAGTGAATGACTATTCCCAGGTGTTTTCGCATACGGTACGGGGTATTGAGCATTTCTTCGCCATCTATAAGAACCTTGAAGGCAAGAAAACGGAGATGGCCGGATGGGCGGACGCCGATGCGGCACGGAGGATCATTGTGGAAGGGCAGAAGCGGTGGAAATAGCGATCAGCTTACAGTCGAAGCGACGCGCTTACTTCTGAAATCCCGAGCGCAGCGAGGGATCCTTATATTCCAACGTCAAATCTTAAAGTTAAGCGACAATCGATTTCTTCCCCGTGAGGCTCTCTAGTCACAAGGGTTTCTTGTCGACCTCAAAATCCAAGAGGCTATAGGGATCTCTCCCCTGTTCCCTTCAACAAGCTCAGGGTCAGGGTCGAGAGTTCGAAAAAAGCTACTTAGTTACCAGCTTCTGCTTCTCCAGGATGCTTACCAGCCGGTCCACCCAGGCCTGATCGATATCGACAAGGTATTCGGCGGAGAGCAGATCGGCAATTTCAGCAGTGCTGCGCTTTCCATCCATGAAATTCACGGCCTCAAAGCTGATCACTCCAAAATCAGCTTTGGTGGAGAGCCCTTCGGAGTCGCTGGCAAAGCGGGCTGTTTGCTCGCCGAGCCATTTCTTATCGTCAGAGCTTGCGTTCTCGAAGGCAGAGGCGTCCAGGGGAAGGAGGGTCTGGCGATGCGGACCGTTGGTGGCACCCGAGGCGCTGGTGTTACGGGTGGGAGCGGCGCCAGCCTGCGGCGTCAGCGAATCCAGGCGATCGGACTGGGCGTCGAACTCCTCACGATTCTTCAGGACACGTTTGGCTGCGGCGTCTGAGGTGGAATCCTGGGCGAGACGGCGCGCCAGTTCAGCGACCCGGTCAGCATAGGCGCCAGCCCGCACCCGTTTCCAGGATTGCGAGTCCGCGGCTGCCATGAACCATGCCGCCGCCGAGGCGAATACACCAACACGGCGAAACTCGCTGGCATCGGTCTTGTCGATCTTGTCTTCGCTGGTGTGGTGGGTCCAGTCAGGATCGTGGCCGAACATGGTTGCAGGAATCCCGAGTCCCAGGAACACGTCATGATCGCTGCCTTGCGCGTAAGGAATGGCTTCCGGCTGCCAGTAATTGCGTGTGCCCGTCTGCGCGTAGAGATCAGCCTCGCGGGTTTGCTGAAGCACGTCACTCATGACTGCATTGATAAAGAACGGCACCGAATCCGGGGTGCGCGTGAAATAAAAGCGTGAATTGGTTTTGACCGTGTCTTCGCCCACCATGTCCATGTTGATGTTGGCAAGGACGCACTGCGGGCCGTTTGGTACAGGTTCGTAGAAATTTCCACAGAATTTCAGTTCCTTGTGATTGCTCACGTAAGCCATCGTGCCGAAATACTCCGGCACCCACATGAAATGGATGGTCAGTTTTGGCGCTGCAATTTTTTTTGCCGCAATCAAACTTTGCAGGGCCCGCGCGGCTTCCATCATGGCGCCGGATCCCGAGGCGTTGTCATTGGCGCTCCACTTGGGATGATCGAGGTGGGCGGTGATGAAGACTTCGCGCTCCGGATTTTCCGTGCCGCGAATGTAGGCATGCACCAGCGTCAGCTTTCCGGGGCCTAGGGTAGCGTCGATTTTGCCATGGACACGCACCGCGCCCTGGCGCATCCGAGCCTTCAGCATGTCATATTGATTGCGCGAGATCTGAAAGCCCCCGGATGTCTTGTCCAGTTCTTCAGCGCGCGTCCAGATACCGTTGTAGCGGACCATGTCAGGATGGTCGGGCCGGTCCTGGGCCGCGGGATAGATCACCACTCCGACCGCCCCATGCTTGAGCACAGCTTCGCGCACCACATTGGCGGCATATCCCGATGCCAGTGCAACTTTGCCTCTAACATCGACGCCCTGGTAGTTCGCGTCGCCGGTGCCGCTGCCTACATCCACCAGGTCGCCGGACCATTCGCCGCCTTTGGAATATGTTGAGACGCACATGGGCACGTCGGCATAACGGCATAACATGACCGGCGTGAAGTCTTTTGTCCCGGCAACGCCCTCAATCCACAGCTCGCCACCGCGCATGTCCCAGCCCATGGGGGAAATGAAAGTTCCGTAGCGAGTTTTACCGTCAGACAGGAACTGTTCGATCTTCGCTTCGAGCCCGGCGGCCTTCAGCCTGGGCAGGACCACCTGCTCGGCGACGGAGGCCATCATGGGACTGCCCTGAATGCGATGGTATTCCACGATCCGGCGCGTGTTCTCCTGCGCCCCTTCACCCGAGTACTCAGCGGCGATAGCGTTGAAAACCTCTTGTTTGACCAGATGCTGGGCGGAAGCAAGCAGTGCAGTGGAACCCACGGTGAAGCCAATGATGAGCCGCAAAAAAATTTTCATGCCGAAGAGAGTACAGGAAACCGGCCGTTTCGCAAACCGCGATGCGTTGGCTGCGGCAGGGCCGGGAACATCCTTCGTCTGACGAGTGTCAATACTAAAGCGCGCAAAACCACAAACCCAGGGTCGCAAGCGCGGCCCACAGCCGAAGGAGTCGAACCATGTCCATGATGGTTGGAGCGCGCAGAACACTCTCGTGTGAAATGAACGTCACGCCGTTGATTGACGTGCTTTTAGTCCTGCTGATCATTTTTATGGTCATCCTGCCGGAACACCATTGGGGCGAGAAGGCGCTGATCCCACAGCCTACGCCGGAAACTCTGGCGCAGAAACCTGAAGTGCCGATCGTCATCCAATTAGGCGACGTGGGTGAAAGCAAGCGGCCGAGTCTGAAAATTAACCAGGAGTTGGTTCCCTGGGATGGCCTGGAAGCCAGACTGAAGGCCTTCTATAAGGAACGGGAGGACCGGGTAGCGTTTGTGAAAGGCGACCCGGAGGTGGAGTTTGAGTACGTGGCGGAAGCCATAGACATTACGCATCATGCGGGGGCCGACCGCATAGGCTTGATGGGGAAAAAAGATTAACCAACCAACGGATTCCGGGCCAGGCTGATCCCGGAGGTTGCGCGGCGAAGCATCAGCAAATAAAGGCTTTACAGGCTTCTCACAGTTTCAAAATGGGCACTCTTCACGGCGCGGACGCGTTGTTTTTTGTCCTCAGAGCGCGTATTATGAAGAGTTGTAACTGGTTTCGGCTCAGGCCGAAAGGTGGGTCTGAGTGGGTTAGATGTCCCCAATTCGTGGCGAACGTACCAGTGGGCGGATGGCCCACTTTATTTTTGGGCTTTGGTTTTGTCGCTCGCTCCAAACCGCGGAAGAGTCTGTTCTAGGTAACGGATTCAATGCGCTTGTAGTGGCGCAACTCGACGGGACTGGCCGAGTTGCTGATCGAAGTCCTTGTTCGCTTCGCTCAGAACCGCTGGAGAGCAGCCCGTCAAAAGGTGATTTGCCCGGCGCTAGTGGCCGTGAGGCTCGGCGCGCAAGTTGGCCTCGCCAGTAGAAGCAGAGTGGGGTCGGTTGAAAACCAGACTTGTGACGCAGTTTGATGGCGGCAGACCTCAATACAATTCGCGCTATTGCCGGCCGCGTGGCCACGGTACATGGGGTTGAAGTTGTGGATGTGGAGATGCGGGGCGGCGGCAAAGCGCGCACCCTGAGAATCACCATCGACAAACCGGAGGGAGTTACGCACGAAGACTGCGCCCAGGTCAGCCGGGAGGTTTCGACCATCCTGGATGTGGAAGACGCAATTTTGGGAGCAGCTTACACGCTGGAAGTATCGTCACCCGGGCTGGACCGCAAGCTGGTAATGCCGGAAGATTATCAGCGCTTCACCGGAAGCAGGGTAAAGCTGACGACGCGCGAAGCGGTGAACGGCAACCGGCATTTTGAAGGGCGCTTGCAAGGTTTTCAGGATGGCAAGCTGACCCTGGAAACGATTCCCGGCAAGGGGAAGCCGAAACCGGGTCATGCAGTGGCAGGGCAAAAAATTGAGATTGATCTGGCCAACGTGGAAAAGGCCAACCTGGTACCCGAAATTTAGCCGGGTGAGATTGAGCAAAGCCAGGATTTAGCGGGAGCAGATTTTAGTTAGAACCTGAAATTTAGCAAGGCACTCATAAGGACCGTTTCGTATGGCAAGTGAGATTTACAACGTCATTGATGCG
>JBGPZS010000069.1:0-11857 GCA_041493865.1 Terriglobia bacterium | reverse complement strand
TGCGCCAGGCCGGCGAACAGCAGCCCCGCGGCGATGGCCAGAAGCCATCGATAGATCCATGAGACCCGTGACGAGGCCCAGGACGCCGGCGTGTTACTGTGCAAAGTGGCCATAAATGGTCATCCCTACGATGTAAGTGAGGGCCAATGCCGCCAGAGCGTTGACCCACTTCCTGGCCCGACCGCCGTCGATAAAAGGCAGCAGCAGCCAGACTGCTCCAGCCGCTCCGAAAGCCAGCACTCCCAGAACTTCACCGTCCACAAACCACACTTTGGAGGGAATCAGCTTCAGTGTCTGGAACATGAACAGGAAATACCACTCCGGCTTAATCCCGGCCGGAGCTGCGACAAACGGGTCCGCCTTAACACCCAGGTCCCAGGGAAAGAGCGCCGCCAAAGCGCCGAGCACGCCCAGAGCTACATACCAGGCCATCAATTCGCGCAGAGCAAAATTGGGAAAGAATTTCATCTCGCGCAAGGCAGCGGGCTTGGCCTTCCATTCCGCTTCCAATTTGGGCGGAACGCTGATGCCGAATCGCTGCACCAGGAGAATGTGCAGCGCAATCAGCATGGTTGCCAAACCAGGCAGGACCGCCACGTGAAATCCGAAAAAACGAGTCAGGGTGGCGCCGGTCACTTCCTCACCGCCGCGGAGAAAGATCATGAGAGGCCGGCCGATGAGCGGCACCTGTCCTGTAATTTCCGTGCCGACTTTGGTGGCAAAGAAAGCCAGAGTGTTCCAGGGCAGCAGGTAACCGCTGAAGCCGAAGCCCAGCACCAGAAACAGCAGAACCATGCCGCTCACCCAGGTGAGTTCGCGCGGCTTGCGATAAGCCTTGAGAAACGCGACGCTGAACATATGGGCGAAGGCGGTGAAGACCATCAGGTTGGCGGACCATGAATGGATGGAGCGTATCAGCCAGCCAAACTTCACCTTGGTCATAATGTGCTGGACGCTCTCAAAGGCTTCGTTGGCGCCGGGGCGGTAGTACAGCAGCAGCAGAATCCCGGTCAGCACCTGGATGACAAACAGGAAGAGCGTAATGCCGCCGAGAAAATACCAATAGGACAAGCGGTGGCGGGGGACCGTCTTCTTGCGCAAAGGAGCAAGCAGTTCGTTCCAGCCAAAGCGGTCGTCGAGCCAGTCGTGCACTTTCGCGAAGGGGGCCATATCAGGATTCCTGGCGGCGCCGGACAAAGATCTCGTCGCCTCGCACTTGCACTTCAAAGGCCTCCAGCGGCCGTGGAGGCGGGCCGGAAACGTTGCGCCCATTGATGTCATACTTGCCGTTGTGGCAAGCGCACCAGACCTCGCGAGTGTCGTCACGATATTGCACCGTGCACGCAAGATGAGTGCAGGTGGCAGACATGGCACGGTATTCACCGCCGGTGGTGCGGACCAGCAAACCAGGACGGCTGCCGAAACGAAAGACCTTGCCGCTGTTCGGCTTTAACTCTCCCACGCGGGCGGCGACCACGGAACCGCTACCCATATCGGATTCCTTTGGTGGGATAAGAAAGCGCAGGACAGGATAGAAGAAGGCCGCTGCGCTGAGGAGGAAGCCGCTACCGAGCAGCGCCTCCACAAAGCGTCTACGCTTTACGGGCGCAGACGCCGGCCCATTGGGTTGGGTACTGCCTTGCTCGGTCAATGCCATCGTGGCCTCACTGGGATGAACTTACTGCGGGCCCAACTCGCCAAACTTATTGCAAGACGCGGCTATGCCGCCAATAGAGCGCGGGCTATTTGCCTTTGCCGCCCGCTTTTCCCATAGCGCGCATGAACTTGATCAGGTCCGTGAGCTGATTATTGGTGAGCTTGCCGTCATAGGCCGGCATTTTGCCTTTGCCTTTTCGCGCAACCTCAAGAAGTTCCGAGTCCTGCTGTTTCTGCACTTCAGGGCTCTGGAAATCCTTGACGCCCAGTTTCTTGCCGACCACGCTGCCTGTGGCGTCGGGTCCGTGACAGATCTGACACTTGGCCTTGAACAACGCCTGGGTTGCGTCCTGGGCCGCGGCAGTTCCCAGAAGCAGACCGAACATGATCATCCCGCCGAGTATTGCTTTCATCACTCTCCTCCAATCACAAACGTTTCATTTACATGGTGTAGCGTATCGACATCGAGACCATGTTCCCGTGGAAATCCCTTGGCAGAGTCGGGCCAGGATCGGATTTCTCGTTGTAGTCGTAGTAGTTCCACCCGGCCTTGAAAATCACCTTCTCAGTAGCCGCAAAAGCAATCGAGGCCGTGGGCAGATGGTAGTTGTAGTTCAACGGGCCCGTGGGGGCGAACGGATTGAGGATCAGGGTACTGCCGGACGTGCTGGTCAAGGCATATCCCGCGCCCGCAGTGAGCCTCTTCCACGGCTTCAGCAGGAGCGCGAACGAGCCGAACTGCGAAGTGCTGTTATAGGTGGACAGGCCGGAAAGGAACGGCGTCCCGCAGCTGATTGAGCCCGGCTGGGTGAGGTTGGGTGTGGCCACGAAGCAGATGTTGATCTGCGAGAAGATGTTGTTGTAGTCGTAGGAGAGATCCAGCGACCAGATGGAATCAGGCTTGGCAAACGCGCCGCTGAAAGCATAGCTGCGATTATGACCGAGGCCGCCGATATCAAGGCTGGTATTGCGGGTTTCCAGGATTCTGACGGCTGCACCAAAGGTGGACCAGTCCGTCGCTTTGTAGTTCGCGCGAATGCGGTAGTCCTGAGAGTGACGCGGCGAGATGCGGAAGAAAACGTTGTCCCCGGAGTAGAACTCAGCATCGGCGTTGAGGCGCAAGCGGTCCTTGAAGCGCGCGGCAAAGCCCACTATGCCGGTGTGGCCGTTGATCTGAACGAAATCCTCGCCTACGTCCGCGGCGTCAACTTCCACGGTGCAGGTGCCATCAGGATTCAGGGGATGGGCCACGGCCGGAGCGCAGGCGCCGCGGTTCGCCAAAGCCGCCGTGGGGCCAGGGAAGAAGGTCAGGATCTGTGCGTTGTCGATTCTCTGCGTGATCTCCCTGCGCCCAAAACGGTAACCAACGTGGGCGGTGATGTTTTTAGTGAAGTCGTACTCCAGGGTGAAGGTATTCATTGTCCAGGCCTGTTTGAGAAAATCGTTTCTCACGTCCTGGATGATGTCAGCCGCCGAACCGGCAATATGCTGCGGGCAGGTAGCGGCCGTGAACGGCGGCGGGCAGGTGGCCGGAGTGAACACGTTGGGCGCGGTCAGCAGATTGACGGCAAACAGATTGTTGGTCACCAGGCTCCAGTTTCCGGGGATGCGGAAATTTTCATAGCGGAAACTGTCGTTGATGCGGAACTTCTCGGTCACGCTGACGGTGATGGCATAATCGGCGCTCAATGAAAGACGATGCGCGCCGGCGCTGCCGGTCAGGGCGAAGGTGCGCAGGCGGTTCCGGCCGAGGCCGTTAAACAATTCGGCAGTGGAAGGATCATTGGCTTCCGCGTCAGAGTAGTTGACGCGGCCGGACATATCCACGTGCTTGAAATAACTGCTCTGGAAGCTGAACTGCTCCGTGGGAAATGAGTTGCGGAGGTTGCCGAAGCGGTTGTAATTGAAGAACGCACTGCAAGTGGGAGTAAGAACTCCGCCCGTCAACAGCGGATTGCACGGCTGGTTGGCCGCCGAGTTAAAGACGATGCCCGGACTCACGGGAATTCCGCCCGTCACCGTAAATGCCGGAATACCAAGAATGTTTTGTATGCCGAGAGGAGCAAGGTTCGCGGTGGTGTCGCCTTTGAAGTAAGTATAAAACTGGTCGTAATTGATGCTGGTCCTGGGAATGAAGCGGAAAGAAATGCCGGCGAGATAACTGTCAGTGGTATTCGATGTAGGCGAGAGCAGCGGTGCTTCCGTGCCCTGGTGGTCGGTGGAGAAGGTGCTGCCCGAGTTCACGACCCTTGACCAGCCCAGCCTGAACCGGATGTCGTTCACTGGGAACAGGTTCAGGTTCGCATCGCTCATCCTGCGAACCAGAAGAAACTCGTGCGGCGAATTCACGATTGGAATGCTCGGTGTCGATGCTATGGGATTGAGCGGATTGGCAAACAGGTCGTAATCGAAGATGTTCTGATCGCGGCGGAAGGCGGCGTTGAAGCTGTAAACTTTTCCCTTCTGGGCGCGCACGCGGCTGAAGTCATTGGGATCACCGCCGTAGCCGAAGTTGCTGAAAAGAAGATCGTCGAACAGAAATCCCTTGTGCGTGGGGGAATGGAGATCGAGGGTATATTCAAACAGGCGCGGCCCGCTGCCGAGGTTGACCATGGTGTCCCAGGTGCCGGGGTTGCCGGAGAAGTCCGTGATGCGCCCGCCAAATTCCGCCGACTGCTTGATGATGTAAGGTCCGCCAACCTGGCCTTCGTTATGCTCCGTGGTGATCCAGGTGGCAAACACGTCGGACTTGCGGGCGGAATCAACGGCGACGCCTAAGACCGGCTGGCTCTGCGAGCCTTCCGCTTTGGCCGGCGCTTTTTTCTGGTCCTTGTCTGATTGCTGGGCGGCCGGAGCTGCCTGATCACCGGACGTCTGAGCAAAGAGTGACATGCCAAACAGCCCCATTCCAACCAACAGAAGGCGCGATGACAACTTCCTGAGTATGGGCAACGTTGTTTTCATCTCCTCACCTCGAAATCTTACGGCTTAAAGAAGACACGGTCAGAATTGGACCCGTGGATGGCTGTGTGACACATGGTGCAGGCCTGGTATTTCTGGGCCTGGTTATGGAACGACGGAGCGGCCGGCGCCGGGGCATCGACGGTCAGGGTGTGGCACTCAAGGCACAACAGGTTTACGTTGCTGCGCCTCAGCAGACGCGGATTGGAAGAGCCCTGCGGCTTGTGGCAGGCTATACAGCCCTCTGTCTTGATGGGGGCATGCTCCCAGGCGAATGGACCGGCCTTGTCCGTGTGGCAGTTGAAGCAGACCATGTCCTGCGCGGCGGTGGAACGCAACTGGCTCCGCATAAAGCCGCCGTGCTGGTTGTGGCAATTGCTGCAGACCAGCAGGCCTTCATTCACGCGATGGTGATAGGGCTTGGAGAAATCAGGCTTCACTTCCAGATGGCAGCTATAACACAAGGCAGGCTGTGCCGCCTTCAAGAGCTGGCGGTTGACCTTGGGCGAATGCACCGAGTGGCAATCAATGCAACCCACGTTGTTCTTCAAATGCGGGGAGCGGAGAAAATTGGCATGCTCTTCCCCGAACTCATGGCAGCTCAAACAGCGCTTGGAGGACTCCTCACGCGACAAGCCGGCAAAGCGGATGATCTTGTCAGGATCGCCGGCTTCGATGTGGGCCTTGCCCGGCCCATGGCAGGCTTCACAACCCTGCCACTCAACCCCATGCCGCTTGTTCAGCTCGGTCTTCCAGTGCGGGCCGCTGTCATAGCTCTTGGCCTGCTCCTCATGACAGGTCTTGCAGGTTTCAGCGCCGACGTATTGCGACGGGTCAACAGGTTCGTGCTTCTCGGAGGGAGTTACCTTCTTGCCCTTCTGTTGATCGCCGCTGGCCTGGCCGGCTTGCGCGTCAGCACCGGTACCCTTGTCATTCCCATGTTTTTTGGGTCCGGCTACGCCCAGCGTAACCAGCCCCAACACAAGGAACCACAGAACAAACAACCTTGTGATTGCTTTTCCTGACATGAGCAGCCTCGCATTTCTTAATTCGGGAAAATCAAACATCAGACTATAAAGATTGCCAGCGGGAGTCTCTGTGATATACATCACAGATGTGATAGATTCGGCAGGCTTCTTTGAGTTTTTCGAAATGAGAAAACCCGCAAGTATTTTAGCTGCGGGTGTCTCGCTTCGATGTCTAGAACTGAACAGAAGTATCTTTAATCTGGCTGGAGTGCGATCAAACCGGCTTGGACACCTTCACGCGAGGCGCCGGCGGGTAACGACGCGAGGAGTCGCGCAGGATACGGTCGGCAATTTGCAGGTCAGTGCTGAGCACCTTGGCCACGGCAAAGTAAATCTCCGGGTGGGTTTTGAGCAGGCCGAGAAAAGCATCGCGCGGCAATGTGGTAATGCGGCAGGATTCCACGGTGGTCACATTGATTTCCGGCAGTTCGCCGGAGATTGCGGCGCGCATCCCAAACACTTTTCCGATCTCGGTACAGTCCCAGGAAACCGATTTGTGGCTGCACGCGAGGGCGACCTCCACCTTGCCTGAATTAACAATCACAAGCTGGTCGGGCTGCACGCCGTGCCTTATCAGCTTCGTGCCCTCAGGCACGGTCATGCACTGCTCATGCCTGGCGAGCTCCGCGCGTAACTCAGGCGACAGCATTGCGTACAGCTCATTCGCGGCTTCTTTGTGCACTGGTGTTGTGTTCATAGTCCCACTCTTATAGACCTGCTTCCCGGACGGCGCTGTGACGAGTGTCACCTGGGCCTGTGATGCTCAGGTAGTGACCAGGCCTTCGAGGGCGTGCCTGTTCACGATTGTCCATGTGGCGCCCTTGACCCTGAGCCAGCCTTTCCTGCGAAAGCTGGTGAGGACGCGCGAGACCGTCTCACGGGAAGTGCCGATGAACTGGGCGATTTCTTCCTGCGTCAGCGTTACGCGTATGGCGGTTTCATGCGATTTCTTTGCCGGCAATTCCAGCGGACGTTCCGCCCACTGCAGGATGAGCTTGGCCATCTTCTCCGGTACGGAATTAGAAAGACCGAGAGAACGGATTTCGCCATAGGCGCACTTGCAGTTGTGCGTGAGTTGCTTGGCCACGCGCAAGCCTACGTCAGGGTACTCCTGCAGGAAACGAATGAAATCGGACTGGGAAATGAAATTGGCCTGGCTGGGCTCCAGGGTCTCTACCGTGGCTTCATAGGGCGTACCGGAAACCGCAGCCGTCAGACCCAGGACTTCGCCCGGTTCGGCGATGCGAAGGATGATGCTCTTCCCTTCACTCGATGTGGTCGATAGTTTGGCCCGTCCCGTACAGAGCACGAAAACACCCCGGGGCGGCTGACCTTCAAGGCACAGCAACGCACCCTTAGGGTAAATCGAAGTTGCTTTGATGTTCTGCAACCTGATGAGCGCTTCGCGAGACAGGTCACAGAACAGGCGCTGCTCACGGAACGAGCATTTCAGGCAATCCTCAATGATGCGGAAGTTGTAGGCCATGGCCATAAAACTCCTTTGCGGCGTTTATGAATGACCTGAGTTTAGAAGTCCGAAATCACACAGATATGTGACGGCCGTCACACCTCAATTCGGCCCACCCGTGCGCCCGCTGCCCAAAAAGCGGGCGCATGGGCCGCAGACGGGAAATCTTGCCCGCCCGAATCACGCTCACCTCACAAGTAATAGTGATTTTGGGTGACCGCCGTCACAGTCTTATTGCCGCCATGTCCAGCACACTGCCTGGGTCGCAAACGATATTCCCATGGTCTTTCGGCGTACTTCGGGTTTCCCGCACCGTGGTCGCAAGTGCCTGGCGACCGCGGCATGAGCCTGCTGTCTCTGCGGGGTAAAAAGCAGCGCTGCACGCGCTGCTTTTTATTTTTGCCGCGTGCCATCAGCTCAAGGTTGCGTGATGCAGGTCACAGCAAGCCAGGTTTCAAGATCGCAAACTATGGAGGAAGGATTAGATACAAGAGAAAGCATGGCGGAATACGATCCGGAGAATTGAAAGACTAAAAGGAGGCATTTATGCAAGCTCTGCAAAGTGTTAATAAAATTTCATTCAAGAATATTCTGTTTCTCACCGACTTCACTGACGCTTCCCAGACGGCCCTGGCCTATGCCATGGGGTTTGCACGGCACTTCGGCGCGCAACTCTACCCTGCCCACGCCTGTGACCCCATCATCCTTACCGAAACGGCCGCGCCGGACATTCTGGACGAAGTGGAGGAAAACAGCCGCCTCCGTTTGATCGCATTAGCCAAGGAGAACAAAATCACCGGAACTCCCCTGTTCGCGCGTGGGCCGGTTGCTAGTGCGGTCCCGAACTGGGTCACTGAGCATGGAATCGACCTCATCGTCATGGGCACCCATGGCCGTCGCGGGCTGAAGCATTTCCTGATGGGATCGGTCGCGGAAGCGATTTTCCGCAGCGCCACCTGCCCGGTACTCACCGTGGGTCCTCATGTTACCGTGAGACCCTACCATGATTTCAAGGTAGAAAAAATCCTCTTCCCCACCGACCTGGGCACGCATGCGGAGTTCGCCACGCAATATGCCCTGTCCGTAGCGCAGGAAAACCGGGCGCAGATCGCTTTCATGCACGTGGTCTCTCTGGAAGAAGCCTTCCAACGCGACCGTTCAGAGTTGGTTGCGGCTGCCAGCAAAAAGCTGGAAACACTCCTGCCGGAGGAAGCAAAGCAGTGGTGCCAGCCTGAGCTCATTGTCGAAGTGGGCGATCCCGCAAAAGAACTGCTGGGCTATGCGGAAACCGAGCGCCCTGATCTGATCGTTCTGGGCCTGCCGGCAGGCAAGAAATTCAACGGTCATTTCGTTAGCGGCGTTACTTACAACATCGTCGCCCAGGCGCCTTGCCCGGTGCTCACCGTGCGAGACGTGGTAAGCGACAACTGAACGTCCCGCAGCGCAGTGGCGCGGCGGGCTTAGCGGGAGCACGCGCGACCCTGGCTGGAAACTGCGGTTCCGGGGAGCAACGAAAGCAGCGCTCAGGCGCTGCTTTCCAGCTTCTGCGCCGAACGCGCCATCCGCCTGATAACTGTTCCTCTCAGGTCGCGGCTTCCGGGTGCTTTCCCAAGTACGCTTTTACGAACGGGCATACCGGAATGACTTCAAGCTGATTAAAATGAGCAAAGTCGAGCGCCGCGCGGACCAACTGGCTGCCCAGACCACGCTGCCGCAATCCTTCAGGCACTTCCGTATGGGTCAGGGTGATGTGCTCCTGAGTGCGATGGTACTGCAGGAAGGCTGTCTCCTTCCCCAGCGCGATCTCAAACTGGCCTTGTGCCTCGTTATGCGTGACCGGATTGCTGTCCATGAAACCTTCGCAATTCTGCCAGAAGCTGCTTCAGCAAATTCTACGCGATTGCCGCGCCAGGGCAATACTTTACTCGCCGGTCGCCGCAATGCCGGCGCTGGTGGCTATGATCAGGCGCCCACCTGTGCCACCGGGCCGCTTTCCTCCAGCGGCTTTTCCGCCGCCGGCCACGAACCAGCCAGACAGGCCAGCAGATAGATCCCACCCACAATCGCGAATGCTTCCGCCAGTCCTCTAGTGTGCGCCACCGTGCCCACCGCAAACGAAAACCCGAGTTGCAGGAGCGTTCCCAGAAAGTAAAAGGTATTTTGCACGCGTCCCATAAAATGCTTTGGCACCAGCTCCATCATGGTGCTGGTAATGGCCACGCCTCCCAGCGCGCGGCAGCAGCCCATCAGACAATAAACTGAAACGCAGACCACCAATGCCAGTCCCACCGTGCGCGAAGCCGAGATGGCGAGCGAGCCGTGCACGCGCGTGCCCAGAAACGGCAGCGAGATCAGCGAGAGACCCAGCAGCGCCATGGAAATCCCCACCGCGCGGCGATGGCCTGCGCCACGGATCAGGGCCGGCGTATAAAAAGCGCTCAAGCAAGCGCCGATCGCCCAACCAGCGTTCAGCCAGCCATATCCCACCGCGCCCGATTTCAAAATACGTTCACTGAACGGCGCGGTGATCACGCCCTGCGTCAGCATGCCGCCGATGAACAGCGCCCATGCGGTGCCCAGCAGCAGCAATCGCGGGCGCAGCTTGATGTACGCGATCCCTTCCTTCAATTCATGAAAGAACCGCGCCACGGCGCTCTCATGCACCACGGTTTCAGCGGCCACCGCGACCGTATGGCGTCCCTTGCGCACGAACAGGTAACAGATAAACGACAACACGTAACTGGCAAAATCGATAAACAGCACCCCGGAGAGGCCGATCTTGTTGTACACAAAACCCACAATGGCGCCCGCCACCAGCCATCCGCCCTGCACTCCGGCAAGCAGAAAACTATTGGAGTGCACGAACTGCGATTCCGGCGTCAGCTCCTGGATCAGCGCGTTGATGGTTGGCCAGAACATCCAGAATCCAGCGGCCACAATCACGGCCATCAAATAAACTTCCCACAACGCGGCGTGCCCGCGATACGCCTGCACCGCCACCCACAGGATCACCAGGCCGCGCACCGCGTCCAGCATCATCAGCAGGCGCCGCCGGTCTTCGCGGTCAATCACCACGCCGGTAAAGGGCAGCATCATCAGCACAGGGATGGTTTGCAGCATCAGCAGCGTTCCCAGCGCCATCTCAGAGTGCGTTTTCTGCAAGACATACCAGGTCACGCCGGCGGAGTTCATGCCGCTGCCCACCATGGAGATCAGGTTGGCGGCAAGGATCAGCCGCATGCCGCGATGTTGCAGGATGTTACGCACGTCTACTCACTTTAGCATCCCCTGGGCCGCCCATTCGTCTTGCCCCGCGGGCCACCGTTTGCCATAATTTTTGTGAATGCTCAGCCGCCATGTTCGTGCCGTCTCCACCATCGCGATCTTCGCCGCCGGCTTCGGCGCTGCCGCTTCCATGCGCCAGGCGGTCAAGCCGTTCTCCGTCTATCACGATGGCGACGACCTTATTTTCACGCCGGAAGCGGCGGGCACGCGCAAGCTGGCCAGCGTGGGCCCATGGAACCTGGGCGAACGCCTGGGTGATGACAAGCCGGCGGACAAGCGCCTGAACCTATACTTCGTCGCGCCGGGCAGGCAATATCGCGCCCCGGGCAAGCCGGAGTATGACCACAACCTCATCGTGAACAAGTACACGGTGGATGGCAAGCCGCGCGACTGGGACGTTTTCTGGTGCTTCATCCTTGATCCCGCCGTGCGCCCCGACCTGCGCAGCGAACGCGAACTGCTGCTGGCCAAGCACCAGACCTTCCGTCCGGCCGCGCTGTTTGAGTTCAAAGACGTCCCTTCGCACGGGCTTCTGGCGGAGCGGCTGAGCGTAAAATCCATGGCCGACCTGAAGCGCTTCCGCCGCAAAGACGGCACGCTGCCCCGCCTGCTGATTCTGCCCGCGCGCCTGGCCGTACGCGCCACCGCCGAAATTCGCGACGCGACCATCACCCATCCTCAGGCGCACTGAGTTTCCCTCGCCTCCATTTATACTTGTGGCTACATCTTTCACCCGAGGAACCCGCTGCTTCCTTATATTCATATTGGGCCTATTGAACTGCCCACCTTCGGACTGCTGATGGTCGCGGCCTTCGCCGCTTCTTACTTCGCTCTTGAGGGTGAGATCAAGCGCCGCAAGCTCCAGCTCGATCCCTATACCATCGTGGCCATCGTGGCTTTTGCCGGAATCATGGGCGCGAAGATCTGGCACGTCATCGATACGCCTGCCGACCGGCTCACTGCCGACACATTCAAGAGCTTCAGTGCGCTTGTCGCCTGGTTCCGCGGCGGCTTTGCCTGGTTCGGAGGCTTCATCGCCGGCATTGCGGCATTGCTGGTGCTGGCCCGCCGCTACGGCGTCAACATGCTCACCATGCTGGATATTTCCAGCTCGGCCGCGGCCGTGGGCTATGCCGTGGGCCGCATCGGCTGCCTCATCTCCGGCGACGGCGATTACGGCATGCCGACACATCTTCCCTGGGGCATGGCGTTTCCCAATGGCCTGGTCCCCACAACTGGCCCCAATGGCACATGCGCGATCAACGGCTGGCCGCAAAACTGCGCGGTTCATCCCACGCCGATTTATGAATTCATCGCCTGCGTGCTCATCTACTGGTACATCTCTCGCCGCGGCGCGCGCGCCATTCAACATCCGCTTGGCCCCGGCGTGATCACCGGCGAATTCCTCATCCTCTTCGGCACTGCGCGCTTTCTGGTGGAGTTCATCCGCATCAATCCC
>JBGPZS010000575.1:0-2539 GCA_041493865.1 Terriglobia bacterium | reverse complement strand
TTGACCTTCGCCATTGCTGTACACAACTGAAAAGCGTCTATGTCAGAAACAAGAAGAACCAAAATGGCGCTCAGACGAAATGGGTGTCATCGGGAAAGCTTGTTCTTCTTTTCCGCCGCCTTGATAGCTGAGACAAACGCAGGGTCGAGCCGAACGGATTGAAGGCTCCGCCCAGCCACGACCGTGGGTTTACTGATGCGCCATTGCGTGGCGCAATTGCATTTCGCTGTCCTTTGTTGTTTCACCGCTCACGTCCACGGTGACGCTGTAGATGGTGCCGGTGAACTTGAATGGCGACTGGTAATCCGGGATTACCGTTGCGCCGGTGTCAGCGCCGCAAACAATCCCGCCGCCCAGCCCCAGACTAAGAGGCAGGGTGAGAGGAATATCGGCCTGCCCCACCATCTTGCCGTCAATATAGAGTTGGCCTTGACCGGGCGCTCCTTTGCCCTGGCGAACTTCTGGTTTACCGGTTACCTCGAACTGGTACCGCAATTTGTGCCTGCCCTCCGCGATCTTCACATTGGAATCGACTCGGAAGATCTTTTGCGAAGCGTAGTTGTAGCCATAATGGAGTGTGCCGTCTTTGATGTAGAAGGTATATCCGCCCTGGATGTCGCCGGCGGATAGCAGAACGCCCTCCGCGCCGCCTTTTTGGATTTCGACGTCAGCGGTGATACTGTGCGTGCGGTTGAGGATATTTGCCGCCGAGTTGGTGGGGACACATTGCGTGTCCGGATAATAAGTGTAAGTGACACGTTCTTCGGCGATCTGCGGCCTTGGATTGGCGAACCTGGTCTGGCCGCGGCCATCCACGGGCAGCACGTTGTACTTGCCGGCTTCAACATACCAAGTGGCAACCATTTCGATAAGCTTCTCGCGAAACTCGGCGGCCACGTTGTGGTTTTCTGCAAAATCGGTATCCACGTGGTAAAGTTCCCAACCCTTCGCATCCAGCTGCGTCAGCTGTTCTGCCGTGATGGGATCTCCGAAAGCATGGCCCGCTTCACTGAAAGACGGCCCGGGCCACGGACATACGCCTCGCCAGCCATTGTGATAAATGGAGCGATGACCTAACATCTCGAAATACTGCGTGTGGTGCTTGCTGGGCGCATCAGCTTTGGTGAGAGCATCAGCAAGACTCACTCCCTGGATGGGTGACTGGGTCACGCCCTTGATGGTTGCCGGGGCTTCGATGCCCAGCAGATCAAGCACCGTTGGCACCATGTCTATAGCGTGAGCGTACTGTGCTCTTACCTCCCCTTTTGCCTTGATGCCCTTGGGCCAATGGACAATGAAAGGATCGCTGATGCCGCCGCGATAGGTTTCCCTTTTCCAACGCCGAAATGGCGTATTGCCGGCAAACGTCCAGCCCCAGGGATAATGGTTGAAGTGTTTGGGGCCGCCCAGTTCGTCAATGGCCTTGAGGTTTTCTTCCAGCGAATCCGGGATACAGTTAAAGAACAGATTTTCATTCACCGACCCGGTTAGCCCGCCTTCCGCGCTGGCCCCGTTGTCTGAGATGAACATCACCAGCGTGTTTTCCCATTCGCCAATGGATTTCAGGAATTCGAAGAGGCGCCCATACTGGTGGTCGGTATGCTCCAGGAAGCCGGCAAAGACTTCCATCATGCGGGCATACAACTTCTTTTCGGCAACGGACAATGTGTTCCAGTCCTGCACATCAGGATCGTGCCGCGAGAGTTCAGCGTCTTTGGGAACAATGCCGAGTTCCTTCTGCCGTTTGAAGGTTTTTTCGCGGTAGGCATCCCAGCCATCGTCGAATTGACCTTTGTATTTATCGGCCCATTCTTTGGGAACATGATGCGGGGCGTGCATGGCGCCGGGGCAGAAATACAGGAAGAACGGTTTGTCCGGCGCGACCTGCTTTGCATCGGCGATAAACGCCTTTGCCTTGTCCACCAGGTCCACTGTCAGGTGATAGCCTTGTTCTGGCGTCTTCTCCGGCTCTACTTGGTGGTTGTCATATATCAGCTCCGGGTAATATTGATGTGTGTCCCCCCCAAGGAAGCCGTAATAGCGCTCAAAGCCGCGACCCAGCGGCCAGCGATCATACGGACCGGCGGCTGAGGCCTGCTCCGTAGGCGTGAGGTGCCACTTACCGAGTGCGTAGGTGTTGTAACCATGCTGCAGCAGCATCTCAGAAAGAAAACCGTTTTCAAAAGGAATGTTGCCGTTGCCTCCAGGAAAGCCGGTGGAACCCTCCGTAATCCCTTCCATGGCGTTCGAGTGGTGGTTCCGGCCGGTCAAAATGCAGGAGCGCGAGGGCGAACACAGCGCCGTGGTATGCATGTTATTGAAGCGGAGACCATTGGCCGCGAGCTGGTCAAGGTTGGGCGTCCGAATGGGGCTCCCGTAACAACCAATCTGCCCGAATCCGGTGTCATCTTGCACAATGAAGAGAACATTCGGTGCACCCTTCTGCGCGCGCAGCGGTTCCGGCCATGCTTGTGTTGACTCGTCGACCGTCCGGCCGATCACGCCCGGAAATGCGCTGCCTGGTTTGTATTCAACTAGT
>JBGPZS010000382.1:0-4463 GCA_041493865.1 Terriglobia bacterium | reverse complement strand
ATCCGCTGTACGGGTTCTACCAGGCAAGCGATGGCTGGATTGCGATTGCGGCGCTGGAACCGCATTTCGCCGAGCGCCTGCTCTCAGAACTGAATCTCAGGAAAGCGGACCGCAACGAACTCGAGCGTATCTTCCTTGAGCGCAGCGCTGCAGCTTGGGAGAGCTGGGCCGCGGAAAGAGACCTCCCGCTTGTGGCCGTGCGACGAGTGGGATGACCAGCCGCTACTGCGGGGCGTTGCAGAACTGCGCTGGCCGGATGCACCGCACCCGTGTAGGATGTTTCGTCAACGAACTTCCAGAAAAAGGACGGCAACGGTGTTCGAAAAGAACTTACTTTCGGGGAAAAAAATCCTGGTAACCGGCGGGGCTACCGGCTTGGGCAAGAGCATGGGCAAGCGCTTTCTGGAATTGGGCGCGTCGCTTTGTATTTGCGGACGCCGCGAAGAGGTACTGGCTGAAGCCGCGGATGAACTGCGCAAGTCGACGGGCGGGACGGTCAAAACGTTCTCCTGCGATGTGCGCAAGAATGAGCTTGTGGAAGCCATGATCGACAACTTCTGGCAGGATGGGCCGCTGGACGGGCTAGTGAATAATGCAGCCGGAAACTTTCTTTGCCGCACGGAGGAACTTTCGATCGGCGCTTTTGAAGCCGTGATCGGGATCGTGCTGATGGGAACGATCCACGCCACCATGGCCTGCGGCAAGCGCTGGATCAAAGAAGGCCAGAAAGCCACGGTCCTGAATATTACGACGACCTACGCGCAATGGGGCTCGCCGTATGTGGTGCCGTCGTCTGTGGCGAAGGCAGGCGTGCTCAACATGACGCGCAGCCTGGCAATCGAGTGGGGCAAACACGGAATCCGCTGCAACGCGATTGCCCCCGGCCCGGTGCCGACGGAAGGCGCGTTCTCTCGGCTGATGCCGGTGAAGGCGCTGGAAGAGATGGCCAAGAAGCGGAACCCGCTGGGACGCTTTGGAACACATCAAGAGCTGGCCGATCTGGCGGCGTTCCTGATGAGCGATCACTCCGGCTACATCAACGGCGAACAGATAGTGATGGACGGCGGCGAGCAACTCAAAGGCGCCAGCGAGTTCAGCCATCTGGGCGATTTGCTGACGGAAGAACAATGGCAGATGATGAAGCCGAAAAAGAAGCCGCCCTCGGCAGGATAACGCTCTGCGTGATCGCTGTTTCATTCAGCTTTACAATCCGGGTATCCTTAGGTCGCAAAAGTTTAGTCGCAGCGGAAGGAGATCGGCTTGGTTTCCGTTGTCATTTCTTATAGCCACAAGGACGAGCAATACAAAGATGAGCTGGTGACGCATCTGGCCCCCTTGCGCAGAAGTGGCATCATCACCGACTGGCACGATCGCAGGCTCACCGCGGGCTCTGAACTCGATACAGCTTTGCGCGAGCGGTTTGAGTCAGACGCCGTCATACTATTGCTGGTTTCCGCAGACTACATCAGCTCCGAATATTGCTGGCAGACCGAGCTGGTAATCGCCATGAACCGTCATAACGCGGGACAGGCCAGGGTGATTCCGATTATTCTGCGCCCCTGTGACTGGAGAATCGATCCCATCAGCAAATTGCTTGCAGCGCCAAGAGACGGAATGCCGGTAAGCTCCTGGCCGGACAGAGACGCGGCCTGGCTTGACGTGGTGCAAAAGATCCGGGCTGCAATCAGCGAGATTTCAAGGCTGATGAACGCCAAGGCAGCGGCTGCAACCAGCTCTGCGGAAATTACCACCACCACAACCACCACCGCCGCAATCGCCCAACCAAGCCCAACCGTGACGACGGCGGCTCCGCCTAACCCCGCGAATGCGGCTGCGGTGATTGTTGAATGGAGTGGGACGGCGTTTCCGGTGGAATACCTGGTAAAAGTCAGTATTGACGATGATGAAGGTAAAACGGGTTCGCTGAAACAGGGCTTTTCGCTTGAATTCCAGCTCTCTCCAGGACCGCATACGATGACGATCAGCATGCTTCCGCCTTTGATGGGCAAAGTGCAGGCGCTGGAGAAAATGTCTGACGTACTCGGAAGACATTTTCGATTGCATATTGGCAAGCCCGGACAATACCGCGTGGTTCTGGGATACAACATGCTGTGGAGAGGATTCAAAATATCCCAGGTGATCGGACCTGACTAGAGCGTGGCGCCGCAGACATTTTTCATCGTCCCGCACAGGAAGGCTGCCTGCAATTACAATTTCAAAGACGTTCATAGCGCGTATTGAAAAGGAGCTCTCATGGCAGGAGTTAAGCTGGTTGTGATGTATCCGCGTCCCAAGGACATTGATGCCTTCGAAAAGCTGTATCAAAGCGAGCACGTTCCCATGGCGGTGGAAAAGCTGAAGGGCAAGACCAAGCTGGTTGCAACCAAGGTGGTTGCGTCGCCACAGGGCACGCCTCCTTTCTATCGCATCGCCGAGGTCTACTTCCCTTCCATGGACGCGCTGCAGGCTTGCGCCGCTTCCGACGGCGGCAAAGCAACGCTGGGCCATGCCGTGCAGATATCCTCCGGCGGCCCGCCTGTCTTTATGATCGCCGAAGAAGAATCTTTCTCGTTTTAACAAACCATACGGTGGCCGGCAGTCCATCTGTCCGCTACTCAAATTTCCGCTCGCCGAGAAGTCATGAGGCATATCCAAATATTCTGATACAGGTAGGTTATGAAAGCCATTCAAGTCCAGAAAACAGGCGGTCCTGAAGTACTGACGCTGGTGGATGTTCCCGTTCCCCAAGCGAAAGCCAATGAAGCGCTGGTGAAGATCGCAGCCTCGGGCGTCAACTTCATCGACGTGTATTTCCGCGAAGGCCGTTATCCCGCGGCGCTGCCGTTCATCGACGGCCAGGAAGCCGCCGGCACAGTCACCGAGGTGGGCAGCGAGGTGAAGTCGGTTAAGCCCGGCGACCGCGTGGCCTACAGCAACGTGATGGGCACATACGCCGAATACGCCGCTGTGCCCGCCGAACGGCTGGTCCGCGTGCCCGACAAAATCACCGACCATCAGGCCGCAGCCGCCATGCTGCAAGGCATGACCGCGCACTACCTGATCTACACAACCTATCCGCTGAAGCAAGGCGAGACTGTGTTGGTCCACGCCGCTGCCGGAGGCGTTGGCCTGCTGCTGGTGCAGATGGCCAAGAACATTGGCGCGCGCGTGATCGGAACGGCAGGGTCGGAAGAAAAAGCCAGGCTGGCTCGCGAGGCCGGCGCCGACGAGGTCATCCTCTACGCCACGCAGGATTTTGAAGCTGAAACCAAGCGTCTGACCGACGGCAAGGGCGTACACGTGGTCTATGACGGAGTCGGCCAGAGCACGTTTGACAAAGGCCTGAACGTGCTGCGCCTGCGCGGACACATGGTGTTGTTTGGCGGCGCCAGCGGGCCCGTGGCGCCCGTGGATCCAATCAAGCTGACGCAGAAAGGATCGTTGACGCTCACGCGGCCCAGCCTGATTCATTACGTCAGCACGCGCCAGGAGCTGGAGCAGCGCGCGGGAGACGTCTTCAACATGATCGACGCAGGCAAACTGAAGCTGCGGATCGAACACGTTTACAAGCTGGAGCAGGCACAACAAGCGCATCGAGACCTCGAGGGCCGCAAGACCACGGGCAAGCTGCTGCTGGTGCCATGAGGGAGATTGCCAGAAATGCCAGGATTGCCAAAGAATCCAAATTGACTGTTTACGGGCGATTACCGTCATTGAGCCCAACAAAATCGGGATTCGAAAGCCTTCAAATTTTGGCAGTCTTTGGCAATTTTGGCATTGCTGGCAATTGGATGGTCCGGCTTTCCTGTCTGCTATAGCCACATCAACTCACGTGCCATCAAAAGAAGGAGAGGCTTCACCATGTCCACCTTTGGATTCATTGAATACGAAAAAGCCAGCCCTGAAGTGCGCGCCGTCTATGACGACATCATGGCCACGCGCAAAATCGACAAGGTCACAAACTTCTGGAAAGCGCTGGCGCACGATCCTGTGCGGCTGAAGCGAACCTGGGAAGACACCAAGCAGATCATGGCCGCCGGCGCCCTCGATCCGCTGGTGAAAGAGCTGCTCTACGTTGCCGTAAGCGTGAGCAACCAGTGCGACTACTGCATCGCCGCGCACACCGCCGCCGCGCGCAAAAAAGGCATGACCGAAGCAATGTTCAATGAGATGCTGGCCGTCGTCGGCCTGGCCAACCAGAACAACCGCCTCGTCGTCGGCCACCAGGTGGAGATTGATGAGCATTTGAAGGCGGTGGGGTAAGCACAAAAGAATCTTGGGAAAAACAGTTATCGAATCCCATCCGGGTTTGGGACGCCAAACATTTCAGCCAGTACTGATGCGGCATTCAGACACACTGAATCAAAGTCGAGATAGTCTCAGTTTTACGTGTTTACTCCTGGTTTACTCCAAGAAAGCTTTTCCACCGCAGCCCGAGGAACCTAAGAGATTCCTTACCAGTT
>JBGPZS010000047.1:0-13320 GCA_041493865.1 Terriglobia bacterium | reverse complement strand
CGGCGCCGAAGGCCGATACGTTGCCGAACGCCAGCGTGGCGGTGTTGGTGCCAGCGCCGCTGGCAAGAGCAACGCCGGAGGCGTCAGAGTTGAAAACCAGGTTGATCGAGCCGTTCACCGTGGCGGTCACGGTGAGCGTGCCGTTTGCTGTTTGGGCGACGGCAGCCGATGAGATCATCATCAGCGCCGCAAAGATGGTTAAGAGCACTACTTTCTTCATTGTTGTTCCTCTCCTCATGTATTTCAAAATTTCGTTCTCAAAAAAATTCGTTCCGCGATAACTCAATTGGCCGTAGCCGTAAAATTGATCGTTGTCGTGATGGGCGTACCCACGGCCGGACCGCCTGCGCCCGGGGCCGCGGTGGAAACCACCAGATCCAGGTTGTGCGCGATATCAGCGTTGTAAGCGCCGTTGACCTGAATCGTCTGCGACACCGTGGTCAGCGTGACCGCGTCAACCTTGTAGCTGAGGCCTGTAGGCGCGGCAGCGGCCAGATTGGCGGTCAGCGTATACGTGGTGCTTGTCAAGCCGCCCTGAACTACTTGCACATCAAAAATCGTCCGCACGGTATAGTTGGCCGCGGTCACTGAAGGGCGGGTCACTCCGCCAGAAAGCGGGCCAAAGGCGGAGACAACGCCGAAGTTCGCGGTTGCAGCAGCAGTGCCGTCGGCGCCCAGCGCTACGCCCGCAGGATCAGTATCAAACTGCAGCGAGATGCCATTCTTGTTGATCAAGACGCCGTTGATCACGCCGGTAGCCGTGGTCTGCGCCAGGGCCGATCCGCAGCAAAGAAGCATTGCCGCCAGGGCCGCGCCGCGCATCATCGAGATGTATGTCTTCAGCATCGCAATACCTAATTCGCCGTCGCCAGGAAAGTGATCGTCTCCAGCAATATCTGCGCCGGGACGTTGTTCCTCACCTGTACCTGCAAAGTCTTGGTGATCCTCGCGCCGAAAGTGTCAGTGGTATCCAGCGCGGTGAAACCTGTGTTGGTCAGCGTGACGTTATTGATCAGCCAGATCACGCCGGTGGGCGGCGGCGTGGAAATCTGCGCGGCCAGCCGGTAATTGGGGCTACTGGAATTCGCTTTCGTCACCACCACGTCAAACGCGCTGCTGACCTCATAGAACGCCGCAGTCAGATGTTGATAGTTGACGCAGGTGGAGGTATGGAAACTTCCGGGAAACGCGGCCGTGCCCAAGTCGAGACCAACATTGTTGGTCCCCGCGTTGGTGAGGGGACAGAAGCCGGGAGTCCCGACAGAAGGGTTGTCCTGGAAAATGAGGCTGATGGACGACTGCACATTCATCGTGATGCTGAGCTGGCCGGAGCTGGTCTGCGCACCGGCGCTGGCGGCAAGAAGACACAGCAGACTGCCGAGCCTGAGCAGAGTCTTCGTTCCGTCGAGATTGAATTTGCAGTTCATCGCGTTTTGTCTGAAGTACAGTTAGTCGTGGGCCTTCAGTACATTGGTCTTTCGTGATGGCAAGAGTCTAAGCTGAGTCATGCAATCGGCAAACGGTACTTCAGTCACCGCTGGAAATCTTGAGGAAAACACCTGTATTTGAATGGGTTATCTGAATTGCGATAGATCGTAACTCAGGCGGGATGGGAGTCCATAGGGTGTTCCTTGCATTTGTACCGGGGTAGTAATCTGGGAGTTTGGGGCTTCATGGGCCACGCGCATCCGTCAGACGTTTTCTTTCCATGGACGAATGAGATGGCTCGCCGTTGCGCCTGCCACATGATCCTGAGGGCCGCCTGCAACAGAGACCATCCCGACCTGACGGTCAGAGCGAGCCGGGAGAAGTGGCCGTTTCCTCAACGCAAAGGCACGCGAGCTTGTATGGCAGTGCCAACGTCGGGCGCCGAGCGGACCGTAAGTTCGCCGTTCACCAGGCGGAGTCTCTCCTGCATGCTGACCAGGCCCAGTCCCTTGCCAAGCAAGGCCGCGGAGGGATCAAAGCCAACACCAGAATCGCAGACCGAAAGCTGAATATCATTTGATCCTGCACGCAATTCAACTTTGACCCGCTGCACACGGCTATGCTTCACGGCGTTGCGCAGGGCCTCCTGCAAGACCCGGAACAGGCACATTTCAACCTCCGGCGGCAAAGCGCGTGGAATGGCATCGTGAAGAAAGTCAATCTTGACTTTTTGCTGCTCTGAGAGCTCCGTGCAGAACCCTTTGGCCGCAGCCACAAGGCCCAGGTACTCCAGCTTGGAAGAGTGCAACCGATGAGAGATGGCCTGGATTTCGTTCGCGATCTCCGAAGTTTGCTTCAATATCTGGCGGATCCGTCCTGGGAATTCGCGGGCGTTTTGCGCACGAGCGAACTGGAGGCTCTCCAGCTCAATCGAGAGCAAGGCGAGACGCTGGCCTATGTCATCGTGGAGCTCCCGGGCAATCCAGGCGCGCTCCTCTTCATGCGCCGCAATGAGCCTGCGGCCCACGCTGGAAAGCGCTTCTTCGGCCAGCTTCCGTTCCGTAACATCAAGACACGAACCGATGTAGCCGGCAAAAGACCCATCCGAATTGAACCTGGGTACGCCAATGTCCAGAATCCATCGATATTGTCCGTCAAGGCGACGGAGGCGATATTCCGTCCTAAATTTTTCCCGCCGGTCAAAAGCCTGCGTGTACGTATCCATGAATTTTTGCAGCTCCTGGGGATGGATCCCTGAGGTCCAGCCATTTCCGAGCTCCGCCTCCAAGGGTCGCCCGGTGAAATCCAGCCAGGGTTTGTTGAAGTAAGTGCACAGTTTGTCTGTGCCGGCCATCCAGATCATGACCGGAGCGGTGTTGGCCACCAAACGGAAGCGCTCTTCGCTTTCGCGGAGCGCCTGTTCCGCGCGTTTGCGTTCCGTGATGTCGTGAAGCGTGCCGCGGAGCGCTACGATGTTCCCTGCCGCATCGCGATGCGCTTCGCCCCGGGCCACAATCCATCTGGCGGCGCCGTCGGGGCGGACCATCTCAAGATCGAGTTCGTAGGGCGTTGCCGTACGCAATGCTTCTTCCACGCTGCGACGCAGCCGTTCCCAACTCTCGGCAGTGTAGAGCCTGGAGTGCTCGCGAAAATTGACGGCCGGCAGGTTGGGATCCATTCCGACAATGCGATAGAGTTCTTCTGACCAGGTGACGGCGTCAGTGTTTGGGGCCCATTGCCAACTGCCCACATTGGCCAAACGCTGCGCTTCTGCGAGCTCCGCATCTCTTCGACGCACATCGCTGATTTCTTTGTAGGCCACAACGACGCCGCCTTCAGCAGTCTGCAGGGGAGTTATGGTCACGGCAAACCAGCGTGACGGTGACAACCAACTACACTGATAATCGTAGCGGCACCGCGGAACTGATCCCTCCAAAACAGGTTGAATGCAGGCGAGCACTTCCAATGCCTCAGGATGCACCGCCGCCGAACTGGCCAAGACCTTAAGGTAGTCAGTCCCTACGCCGGCGGGTTCGGTGGTCATGCCATTATCCTGCGCAAAGCGGATCCAGGCCCCATTCACCTCGATGATGATGCCGCGCTTATCAAGGACCGCGATATGGTTCTCCAGAGAAGACAGGATGGAGGCTTTCAAAGCCTCGCTCTGGCGCAGCGCCTGCTCCGCACGTTTTCGGTCAGTGATGTCAATGAAAGCAACCACCGCCCCGACGACTTTATCTCCCCTGCGCTGTGGGTACGCCCAGTATTCGGCGGGAAAGCTGGTTCCATCACGCCGCCATAGCGATTCGTCCACCAAGTGGATTCCTTCGCCGGTGCGGCAGGCGCGGAGAATCGGGCACTCCTCCTCAGGGTAGGGCGTGCCGTCGGCATGGGAGTGATGGATGAGGGCATGCATATTCTGGCCCAGCAGTTCTCCCGCGCGTTCATAGCCCAGCCGTTGCAAGCAGGCAGGGTTGCAGAATGTACATCGGCCCGCAATGTCCATGCCGTAAATGCCTTCTGCAGTTGATTCAAGCAGAAGACTGAGTTTGTCCTGGCTCTCGCGGACGGTTTCCTCTGCCCGCTTGGCTTCGGTGATGTCAGTTGCCATGCCAAGCATCCGCTCGGCCTCGCCATTGCTTGCGTAGGAAAATTTTCCCCGGGCGGCAATCCAGCGCACGCTTCCATCCTCGCGAACGACGCGGAACTCCGCCGCATACGGCCCATGGGTTTGCATTGCATCATGGACGGCTTTCCAAACCCACCCGCGATCGTCCGGGTGTACGCGACGGCGAAAGTCCTCCACCTGCCCTGAATAAGTGTCCGAGGGAATGCCGAACATGGTCTGCAGATCGCCGAACCAGAAGTCCCGCCCGCTCTTGACGTCCCAATCCCAGCCCACGGATTTGGCGGATTCCATGGCCAAACGAAGCCGGTCAGTGGCTGAACCGGCGTCCGCAGCCAGTTCGCGGCCGGCAAGGTATTCCCTCACAAAAACAGAAACGGCCAGCAACAGGAACGTGATCAATACAACAAGCAGGCGAACCACGCGTATTCGGTTCGGTTCATGAACGCGAAACAGATCCCACATGCCGACGATGGGGATTGCCACCACCGCCAGCATGGCCAAAGGAAAAGTGTACTTTGGATCACTGGTATCTAGCTGGACCGCTTGCTCGAGCTGCACTGCCTGCTTACGCCCGCGCAGGACCACCCAGACAAACCAACAGGCAACAGCGCTGTAAAGAACGTTATATAAGCCCGCATAGGTCCCCAGCCGGGCAACAATGATGTTAAGCAGCAGAGAAATCAGCGCATACAAGGCAGACGCACCCAGGAGATGCCAATAGATCGACTTCCAGGGCTGCTGCGCGCGCACAAGCACAGTGCCGATCACTCCCAGAAGCAAAAGATTCTCCGCAAAGTACCAGTTTCCGAACCGCAGGATAGCCGTGGAATCCCAGAGCATGGATTGGTAGGGAACAAGGAAGAAGGCAAACACGAAAACCAAAAAGAACAGTAAGAGGAAAAAGTTCAGGGTGGTCCGATATGGCTTGTCACTGGATTGCTTCAAGTGAGGGCGCGCGGCCACAGCAGCGATCAGCAATATGATGTGCAAAAACAAGAGAGAAGTTGAGAGCCAAAAGTCATGCAGTTCTCTGCCCGTAATCGCGTGGATGATCCAGAACAGCGGGATGATCGCCCACATGCCGCAAGCAACGGCCAGGAACGACCAAAAGAGCCGTATCGCGTGCCGGCTTTGAACTGCATTGCCCGCAGCGATCACTGTGGCCAGGACGAGCAGTAGCATACAGACCACGGCGTTGTAGACAGTCTGGCCAACTGGCTGATTCAACGTGAGCGAGACTGCCGTCTGGATTACCAGGACGGCGACCGCCACGGCGGGCCATGAATCCAGCCTATGACGCGGTAGTGAGAGGAACATGCCCTTCATCTTTCCTCCAAAGCGCCAGCCGACTTATGCGTACTACCTGAATTGCAACAGCATGTACGAATACACTGGACGGCGGAGAAATATCCGCCAAAATTACCTTTCGTTGAACTTGCATTTCCAGTTTTGCGAGCTGGGCTCTTCAGAGCTTGATTCACGGGGAGCCGTCTTAGATTGCTTCCCTTCGTTCTTCCTTGCGAAACATTTGGTGGGCTGATCCAATGCAATCCCAGCGTACTGGCCCCACCAGGTTGCGCAAAACTCTGCCGAACAGCCGGTACGAGATATTTCTTCCCGGTAACCGGCCTGTCAAAAAATCCTGAGTCCCAGGTTTACCTGTACAGCAGACGGGTCCGGAGGCTTACTTGGCCAGCGGCGACTCTCCTCTATCCTGTCAGTGCCCCGCGGTTCGGAGCAGTACCCTATCTGAGAGAAATTTTAGTCGCAATCCATGGGATGTGCAGGGAAAAATTGTCAGCAGGTCTGCGCCGCGTTTCCATAGTGGGAACACCCTGTTGCCACGCCAACACTAAGAATTTCCTTAGGCCGATGGCTTTCTTCCAGCACAGATAGCGTTCAGGGTTTTTCAATGCGCGGAGCGCTGGTCTAAATGGTGGTGAGGCCCCGAGGCACGCGAGCGTCGGCCGAGAGTGCGAACTAACAATGGCCTTGTGAGAACGCCCTTGCTACAGCATGGCAGGTGAGGCCGTGCCTGGCGGCTGACAAAAAGGGCGGGTAACCAGAGATGATACAGCGCATGTCCCTAATCCCTGGTTACTCGCCCCTTGTCGATGCGCCCGCCGCCCTAATGCCCGTCAGTTTATCCCGAACGGCGAAGCGAGGTGCTTTACCTGCACCGCAGCTTTCCGTTATCGTTCTGGATTTCTCCGCGGCATTGGTGGTAGTTCCCCAGCGAGGTGTTTTTCCATTTGCCGTTCCTTTTCTGGCAGCTGGCCTGGAGACTGTTACCGCTGACGTGGATGTTCTGGCAGGTCTGGGAATAGGAACCATACGGGACGCCATTGCGCCCGTATCCATGATCTCCATCGCGCCCACGATCATGGTCTCCATCGTGATCACGGTCACGGTCGCGGTCTCCATCGTGTCCGTATCCGTTATTTGCGTTCTGCCCGTAGCCGTTGTTACCGCCGGTGCATTGAAGGCTTCCGTTCAGGTTCTGAATCTCTCCCCGGCAACGCTGATAGTCTGCCAGTTGCGTTGACTGCCATCCGCCGCCGGTATCCTTACAGTTGGCGTACAAGGTTGATCCACGTACTCCGATGTTCTTACAGGTTTGCTGGTAGGAACCTGAGGGAGTCTGCGCTTCGCAGATCGTCCCCGTTCCACCGATAGCCAGGGCCAGTGCGGCCAATGTTAGTGCTGCTGTGTAACGCATGTTTTTTCCTCTTTCATTTCATTCATCTTGGCTTGGTCGGCAAGCTCCAATTGCAACAGACGAGGGAATAACGCACCCGCCGAATTATCATTGACGCCGCAAGGCTTGACCGCCGGTGATTAACCCGGCCTAAGAACTTGAAAAGGAATCGGTACGGAAAAGTTATCTGCGGTTTGCGAGTCTCTCCTGGTTAGAGTCCCGCGGAGGACAATAGGGTGCCTGACAACCGGCCGATTTTGAGGTTTTATCCGTTGCGCGGAGCCGGGACCGCCGTCATCGCACGTCAACGCCGGGAGAGTTTCGCCTGATCCAGATGTTTCGGCTTCCCGCTGCCCACCCCGGCAAGCGAAAAACGGTGCGTGCTGGGCATATACTTCCAAGCAAGATAATTTCCAGATTTCCAGGTCAATGCGCATGGACAAGGTTAGAACCGCAAAATTTGAAGGGATCCTCACCAAAAAACGCGAGGAGTTACGCCATAGCCTGGGCCGCACGCAAGAAGAACGGCGTGAATCCCAGGATTTTGGGCGGGATGAAGGCGACCGCGCGACTGCTTCGCTCTCCAAGGAAATGACCTTTCGACAGAAAGCACAGGAACGCGGACTGCTGCTGTTGGTGGAGGCGGCCCTGTCCCGGATCAGCCAGGGCACATTCGGCGATTGCCTGAACTGCGGCCAGGAGATCGGCGCCAATCGGCTGACCGCGGTCCCGTGGAGCCGGTACTGCATTACCTGCCAGGAATTGATCGCGGAACATTGATCGCGGAGCAGGGCTGAAGGAAATTGCCAATATTACCAAAATCGGGCAAGCCACCCCGTCACACGAAGCGCGCACCGGGGGCCCCGGGTAATTGTCACAATAGAAAATCGGGAAATTGGGCTGGCTGCGCGTCTTGACCAACACAATCCTTACGCATAAAAAAATCCCCTCCTGCCACTGAGGCAGGAGGGGTGCGTTTGGTTAGAGTGTTACTGAATCTTGCTTACTGTTGCGGCGGCTTCTGGACCGGCTGCGCGCTGGTGCTCGGCTGAGTAGCAGGCTGCTGCGTGCCAGGAGTGGCGGTTACGCCGCTGCCGCTGGTGGAAGACGGAGCCGAGCTGTTGCTATTCGAAGCATTCAGATCGCCCAGTCCGTTCTTGAGCAGGCTGATCTCAACCTTTCCACCCTTTTGGCGGCGCATCTTGCCATCTTCAGCCTGGATGGGAGCATTGCCCATGCCGACCGTGTAGATGCGATAGACAGGAACGTCATGGTTCAGGACCAGGTAACGAACGACCATCTGCGCCATCTCGCGCGAGTTCTCAATGGCCACGGTGCCGTTGCCGGGCGAGAAGCCCTGCACTTCCACGATGTAGCCCTTCTGGTTCTTGAGCGAAGTGGCCATCTGGTCCAGCGCTTCTTTCGCGTTCTGGCTCAACGCGTTCTGGCCGGGGCGGAAGCGGATCTCAGCCTGAGTAACGGGCTGGTACTGGTCAATCTTGCTGACCGTCTCTTCGACCGTGGCAATACGGGTGTGGGCCTGCTGCGCCGTCTGCTGGGCCTGGTTAGCGCGATTACCCGCGTCGAGCGCATGCGTATCGGCTTCATTGGCCTTGCTCATGGCGTTGCGGATACCTTCGGTGGCCCGCGCGTCCACGTCAGCGATCATCTTGGCGTTCTTCGCAGTGAGTTCGTCCAGCTCATTCACGCGGCCGCGGACAGGATCAAGCTGACGGTTGACGTATTTCTTGCGGGCAAAGGGATTCAAATGTCCCCAGAAGCCCTCTTTACGCTGATACACCAACGGGTCTTTCCCGGTGGCGGAGTCAGTGCTCTGCGTCTGTTGCGCTTGCGGTTGATCTGTGGTGCTCTGTTGGTTTTGCTGGGCAACCGCGGGAACTGCGAAAGCGGCGGCCAGCGACAGCGACAATAAATAATTCTTCATTGGGAAAAAATCCTCCGAACCGGGGGTCGTTCGTGCATCGGGGCCACGCTTCTAACTGGGTTCCAGCAAACCCCCGACTGCGCATAACGCTACGCCTTTTGCTAGTGCATTGCGATTGCCAAACTCCTGATTCGAAAGGCCTGTAAGTAGCTCTTTGTTTTCAGTATTTTACGGCTAACACCTTAGTCCTGGCTAGTTCGATAGTAAGGCCGACCGGGTAAATATTGCTCGGCAGCAGAGGGCCAAAATGCATGGTTGGCCGCTGCGGAGCACATTGCCTCCTCTACAAGTGCTCACCAAATCAGGACCGGCGATTGCTTCATTATTGAAATATCTGGCTCTTATACCCAGAAAGCAAAACCAGCAGGGCTGAGGTCATCGGAGCAAAATGAAAATCGCGCCGCATTGTTGGCCCTCTTTGTCTGTGTCTAGTGGTGCTCGTGCCCCCGGCAGATGTGCTCACAGGCGACGGAGCCCGCCTTGGCGCCAGGGCCGGCTTTCGTCCCGTCGGCGCAGACGCAAGGTTCAGAAAAGGGCGTGGGCGTCGGGTGCGCGGACGGCGGAGGCTTAATGATGACGCCGACAAACCACTCGTGGAAGTCGTCGCCGAGAAAGAACGATTTGGTGCTTTTGAGCTTGAGAATGCACCAGACCGTGTCCGTGTGGTGACCGTTGGTGTCTACGGGCACATCGAACTTAGATCCGTTGTGAACGCTCCAGTGGTTTTTCGAGAGCGAGCACGGTGCGGCGGCTGGCGGCGTCGCTTGTTGCCTGTGCCAGCTACTGACCTTGACGTCGACATCCCAATCGCCGATCGCGGCCGCCGCCCATGCCGTGACCGGAATGTTGACACTCGCCCCTCCATGAACCGTCAACCAGTCATCACCGGTGCTCACGTTGTAATACGGTGAGGTGCTCGCGGGCACGGCTGGATCGCCGCCCGCCTTGCTCGCTTTATTGCTGTAGATGCGCGCATAACGGAACGGGGCGCTGTGGCCCGCACTTGCCTCATATTCCCCGGCGCCTTCAGACATGTCAGCCAACTCGATCGTCCCCGATTCCCGGACCCATGGCGTGCCGCCGGCATTGCTGCCGGAATCGAGGTACGGATGATCGGCGTCGTCCGTGTGCAGGCTGAACCGCGGGCCGCCTCGCGTATCGGTGGCCGCTTCGGCCAGTTCGTGGCTGGCGGCGGTGGTGAAGCTGTCGAGCGTCGGCGCCGGCTCACCCGGCTTGGGATTGAAGGCGAGCACCACGGCCATGGAGTCTCCAGGTTCAAAAAGCACGTCCTGGTCGGGACCGGGATCTATACCGGGGTGGTGGCTGACGCAGCCGAATTTATCCATGCCGGCTCGCGGTTGATGATTGTCGTTGCAGGGGATGTAAAGCAGGTACAGCGTCTGGTGGTGCGGCGCCTTTTTCACTCCGTTGGCACGCGCTTTCTTGAACACGTAGTCACGATAGTCAGACACATCTTTCGTATCGCCGTTGAGATTGGGCATGTCATCCACGCCGATGACAACCGCGCTGGCGGGGCCAGGAATGTCATAAGCGTGAGTGAACTTTGCCATCCATGTGCTGCCGACGATGGCGTTGCCGAAATCCCAAAGGTCATGCGAGAAAGGAAAGTTGCCCGGAATGATGGACACGATGCGCAGGCGCTTGGCTGCTGGACAATCATGCGCTGGCGGGCACGTCTTTCCAGCCTCGTCGCGTTGAGGCACCTGCGGAGGATTGCGGTGGTGCGCCGGCGTGAATCCCGGCCCGGGCGCGGTGGCCATCGTGCCCAGTGCCAACATTGCCGCCAATAATATCTGCATGTATCGGCTGACCATGGTTGGATCCCTCCATTGAAGATCGGGCAAAGGATAGCAGAATCGGGCCGCAGTCTCCCTTCTTGTTTTGGTCTTCAAACCTATTCCGGAAGATGTCGCCGCTGGCGGGCCGTGCGCATTCACCGGCTTGAATTGAGAGTACAATGGTCACCTTTTCGGGTTCGCCACGGAGGCACCATGCCGGAATTTTGCACGAATTGCGGAGCGCCGATGGCCGGCGCATTTTGTGGACGATGCGGACAGCGCGCGCCAGCACCCAATACGCCAGCGCAAGCTCATCCAGCTTCGGCACAACCACGGCAATCGCCTTCCGGGCAGCCGCCGCTGCCGCGGCCCAAATCTTCCAGCAAGGCATTGTTGATCATCGGTGGAATTGTGCTGGTGATGTTCCTGGGAGCATTTGGCGCCGCGCTGTACGGTGTCCACTGGTTTAAAAACAAACTCTCAAGCCTGACCGGAGGTGCGCTAGGCCAGACTGAAGTCTCGCAGGGCAGCGCCTGCAAGCTTCTGTCGCGGGCAGAGCTGCAACAGGTGCTCGGAGTGACGGTGGAACGCAACGCGGAGATCATGGAAGGCAGAGAACCGGGCTGCGCGTATTACACCAATCCGGCGGCGTTTGCTGAGCTGCAAAAAATCGCCGTAGAACAGGCGCGCAGGGATTCAGAAAAGGCCTCCAAAGACCCTGCTCTGAACAGCTCGAAGAGCGACAATCCTCTGGAACTGCTGAAACACACGCAAGAAATGGAAGGGATCGTCAAGGGACTCGGACTCACACAGCCCGACAAAGACGGCAGAGTGTTCGCGTTCACGGTTGATGGCAAATTTGGCGCCGGGAATTGGACTGCGCTGCGCGCTACCATGTCCGTTGTACCCGGCTTTGATGAAGTCAACGGCGTAGGTGATCGCGCCATGATCGGCTCTTTCGGACACGCTTTCTATGTCCTGAAAGGCGACAGCATGTTCAGACTTGAAACCATGTACGTACCGGAAGCGCGCACCCGCGGTGGCGAGTTGGGGCGCAAAATCGTCTCACATTTGTAGACGTTTCGGTCAGACAATCAGGGCGAGATGGCGGTATTCATATCAGTCTGGATCTCACCGACGCTCAAGGCCCGATTGTAGATACGCACCTCATCAATAAGTCCCTGGAAGTGTTCACCCCAGACGCTATCTCCGCCAATGTGCAAGACACCATTCGCAGCCGAGATTGCTCCGCTCTGTGCCCGGCTGGTAACCAGCACGCCGTTCACATATAGCTTCTCCGTCGCTCCATCATAGGTGAAGGCAAGATGCGTCCACGCATTCAAAGCCGGACCGCTGGTGCCCAGCACCTCCTGCTCCGCCGCAATGAAAACGCCGCCAACCGGGGCTGCACTGTAACCTGAACGATAGAGAAAGAAGGCGCCGTCGGTGGGCATTTCCTTGAACAATATGGCTTGCCATCCTGAAGGCGCTGCCGATGGGTTGATCCACGCCTCCATGGTCACCGCAGCGCTCAGGTGCAGCGATGCCGAATCAGGTATGGTTACGATGCTCGTGTTGCCGTTGAAGACGAGCGCTGCTCCATAGCGTCCTGCAGTGCTCCATGACGTCGCGGAGCTCGTGCCCGTATTGTTTTTGCCGGAAGAATCGCGAACGCTAGTGCCTGAACCTTCGTTGAACCCATAGGCCGCGACCAGTCCATTGCCAAGCGGCGGTGGAGTTGGAGTTGGCGTCGGAGTTGGAGTCGGGGTTGGGGTTGGAGTTGGCGTCGGAGTTGGAGTCGGAGTCGGGGTCGGAGTCGGGGTCGGGGTTGGGGTCGGGGTTGGCGTTGGGGTTGGAGTCGGAGTTGGGGTCGGCGCTGGCCCGCTGCCGACCGGCGTGTTCATGTCCGCCTGGACCTCGGCCGCGCTCAGGGCACGTTTGTAAACCCGAACTTCATCAATCAATCCCTGGAAGTGTTCTCCCCAGACACTGTCTCCGCCAATGTGCAGCACTCCGGTGGAAGCAGCGATGGTTCCGGATTGCGCACGGCTGGTCACCTGTACGCCGTTCAAATAAAGACGCTCCGTGGCTCCGTCATAGGTAAATGCCAGATGGGTCCAGGCGTTCACCGCAGGTCCGCTGGCGCCCAGCACCTGCTGCTCGGCCGTAGTGAAAACTCCGGCTACAGGCGCCGCGCTGTATCCGGATCGGTAGAGGAAGTACGCGCTGTCCGCAGGCATCTCTTTGAACAGCACGGCCTGCCATCCGGCCGGAGCTGCCGAAGGATTGACCCATGCCTCCAGTGTCACTCCATTGGTCAGGTGTAATGAAGCCGAATCTGGAATGGTCACAATGCTGGTTGTGCCATTGAATGAAAGTGCGCCTCCAAACCGGCCGGTGCTGCTCCAAGAGGTAGCTGAGACACTCCCCGTGTTGTTGTTGCCTGATACATCGTGCACGGTAGTGCCGCCGGCTTCATCGAACGCATAAGCGGCAACAAGCCCGCTTCCACTTGGTGGCGGCACGGGCGTAGGTGTTGGTGTGGGGCTAGGAATCGGAGTGGGTGTCGGAGTTGGAGTTGGGATAGGGGTTGGAGTTGGAGTTGGGGTAGGGGTAGGGGTAGGGGTTGGAGTTGGAGTTGGAGTCGGAGTTGGAGTCGGAGTGGGCGAAGCATTCAGTAGAGCGTGCAGATAATAAGTAGTAGCGTAGTGATTGCCGAATTGGTCCACTCCTGCCTCATCCATGTTGGCTGAATCGAAGTGGTTGATGTTCCCCGGCCAAAGCAGGTCCCATCGCGCGGACGCACTGCCGTCACGCATCG
>JBGPZS010000193.1:0-7292 GCA_041493865.1 Terriglobia bacterium | reverse complement strand
GGGCGGTTGGTCGCCGCGACCAGGATCACCCCTTCGTTGGTGTCGAAGCCGTCCATCTCCACGAGCAGGGCGTTCAAGGTCTGCTCGCGCTCGTCGTGCCCGCCGCCCAGACCGGCGCCACGATGGCGTCCAACGGCGTCAATTTCGTCGATAAAGATAATGCAGGGAGCGTTCTTTTTGCCCTGTTCAAACAGATCACGCACGCGGCTTGCGCCCACGCCCACGAACATCTCCACAAAGTCAGAACCGGAGATGCTGAAGAACGGCACGTTGGCTTCGCCGGCAACCGCCCGGGCCAGCAGAGTTTTGCCTGTTCCCGGATGGCCAACCAGCAGAACACCCTTGGGAATGCGTCCGCCGAGCTTCTGGAATTTTTGCGCTTCGCGCAGGAACTCAATGATCTCCCGCAGCTCTTCCTTGGCTTCATCCACGCCGGCCACATCTTTGAATGTGATCTTCTTCTGCTGCATGGAGAGCAGGCGCGCCCGGCTCTTCCCGAAACTCAACGCCTTATTTCCGCCGGTCTGCATCTGGCGGATCATCACGAACCAAAGCACGCCCAGCAATATGAAAGGCGAGAATTGGAGCAAGGCAACCGGCCAGTTCCATCCCTGACTGTCTTTAAACGTAGTGACTACGTCTTTGTGGTCGTCGAGCGCCTTCTGGAAGTTGGGATTGTTGGCCGGGACTACCAGGTGATACATTTCGCCGGTGCGATATTTTCCCCGCGCAACGTTGCCTTCAATGGTGACATCAGCAATTTTGTTATCGCTGAGCTTGGACATGAAGTCGCTGTATTTAATCTCCTGGTCCTTGCCATTATTCGGACCGCCCTGAATCATTCTCCAAAGGACGACGGCGACCACTACCAGCGTCACCCACAAGATCACCGTTTTAAATGTCGAATTCACTGAGTGCTCCTAAATTCCCGATCAGGGGACACAGATCCGCTGACCTACTTACCTTTGCAAACACACGGTATCAATACTGTATCAATAAAGACGTTTTGCAAGGGAAAAGGTTCCCCGACCTCTTAGGACGGGCCCTCATGCCGATTAGATGCGGAACCACCGGCTTTTGGTCTCAAACTTTCCCACTGCAAGATTTTATACCTATTCGCGCCAATCCGGGTGCTGTAAAACCGCTAAAGACACGCCTAAGATCAACCCGGTTCGGCCCGCCCGGCTATAAAAGGCAAATTTCGGCCAAAATGGCGCTCCCCCAGCCCATAGCCTACGACAAAACTCTCATTCATGAGAAAACCAAAGTAATCGGGCTGCAGGGACACACGGCGCGCCGACTGCTTGTCCAGGAGGACAGCCAGTTTCACGCTGGCGGCGCCACGGCCCATCAAGTTCCGAATGAGGAATTCACTGGTTACTCCAGACTGGACCAGCGCCTCCACCAGCAATACATGCTGGCCTTTTACGTCGATCTCCGGGCTGAAGAAAATCTCGGTGGTACTGGGATCAGCGTCGTTGAACTCCGCCTTCACGAACTGGCAGACCACGTTCAACTCCAGTTCACGAACGAGATCGGCCATAAGAATAAAACCATTCTCCATCACGCCGACCACATGAATGGTTTTACCCTGGAAATCACTGGAGATTTGGCGTGCCATCTCCTGTACGCGCTTCCTGATCTGCTCTGCGGACAGAAGCACCCGGGGAAACTCCGATTGAAGATATTCGGATTGAACGTCGTTCACTCCTCTGCCTCAGCACTCATTTTCATCTCCTCGATCAGGATTGCATCTCCAGAACTGCTGGCAAAGTCTTGCGAGACTGGGAACCCTCGCATCCAAACGATTTGACCCGCGCTCTCAATTACCGGCCATTTCCTCCGTTGGATGAGGGAAAATTGCTGCCCCAAGCGACTTGGTTGCAGCAACTCCTTTACTTTCTTTGGGGATTGGCTATGCGCCGGAAAGAATCTATCACCCGCACGCCAGTTTCTAACCGTTAGCTCCGGCCCCAGCAGGGTTGGGTCCAAAAGCGATGCGGCATTATAACCTGAAACCTTTTGTTTTCCAGCACTTATTAACCGCGCCCGGATACTGTATCCCAATTCCGGCACAGTCACTTCACCGGGAATCGGCAGTGAATAATGGTAGTTTTCAGGAGATTTCTCGATGTTTCGGCTGAACTGTATCTCTCGCAGGGTGCAATTCGCCATTAATTCGTTCGGCAACTGCACTTTTTTCCCCGTCTTAACCTGCTCGCTTAACGCCGTAAGCTGTTGAATATGCTTGAATTCTAAGGTTACGCCGAGCCGTTGGGCAATCCCATAAAGCAGCAGTCTGCGGAGTGCCAGCGGCAAACTGTGCAGATCAGAGAGATCCAGAGCCAGCACCCCTCGTGCTTCACCGCTCAGGCTACGCCCGCTACGGCCAGGTTTTCCCTGGCGTACCAAGCGTGGCAACAACGAGGCAATCTCGTTGCTCCAATATTCCTCTTCACCTCTCGCCAGCTCCGCCAGGTCAGCCAGCGTTTGCCGTATGGCTGGGTTGAAGTCCCGCTCAAGCATGGGCACCAGCGTGTGCCGGATACGATTTCGCGTGTGTCTGATATCCAGGTTGGAGGAGTCTTCGCGCCATGGCTGGCCAATCTCTTTGAGGTAAGATTCGATTTCTTGCCGGCTGGTCTCCAGCAAAGGGCGCACCAGATGCTTCGCCTTCTGTGCCGGAGCGATGCCGGCCAGCCCGCGTACCCCCGTTCCGCGGATGATGCGCATGAGCACGGTTTCGGCCTGGTCATCCAGCGTATGTGCCGTGGCGATTTTGTCTGCCTTTCCCTGCTGAACTTTACCTTGTTGAACGTTACCTCGTTGGGCATCACCTTGTTGAACCAGCCCGCCAAACCATTGGTGGCGCAACTTCCTTGCAGCCGTTTCAACGCTGATTTTTTGCGCGGCTGCGTGCGCCGGTACATCGCCCGAGCCAGAGTGAAACTCAAGTTGGAGCCCGGCTGCCAGATCTGCGACGAACTGCGTATCTTCGTCGGCCTCAGGGCCGCGAATCTGGTGATGGAAGTGGGCTACAGAGAGCACAATGCCAAGTTCTTCACGCAAGTCCAACAGAATGCGGAGAAGCGCCACGGAATCGGCTCCGCCGGAGCACGCGACCGCTACGCGGTCTCCCGGCCGGAGCAGCCGCTGTTCGTGGATATACTTGAGCACTTTTTCCATCATTGCTACTTAGACTCCTACCATTGTGGAATAATTGATGATCTATGTACAGGAAATCGCCTACTCTGATGCGCCGTGCTGTTTACAGCTTCTCTTTGGGCTTCGGAATTTTTCTTCTTGGCGTGGCGCTGCGGACCCTGCTGGACAGATTGGGCGTCGGCGGCGTGATGGCTACGGTTGATGATCTGCTGACCGGCATTCTCGCCGGGCTGCTTGTATTCGCTTATGAACGCCACCACCACAAGTTAGTGCTCGACAAGATGAGGGTGATCGCAGAAATGAATCATCATGTCCGCAATGCCCTGCAGTCGATCCTCTATTCCCCGTTCTTGCAAGAGCAGGCCGAGCAGGTCCGTACTATCCAGGAAGGGACCCGCCGGATTGAATGGGCGCTCAAAGAAGTGCTCCCCGGAGAAGCGGAGATAGTGCCGCCAAAGTCAAAATCCAGGTCCGCGGCCTGAGCGGACCGCGCTGAGTGGATTTTTGCCCGCCCGCTCACGCCGGGCCATGGGCAAAGTTGTTATACTTTTCACCCCAATGAAGGTGATCGTTGTCATCCCCGCAGCCGGCCTTGGCACCCGAATGGCGCCAGCAGGCAAGAAAGGCGCTCCCTCCAAACAATTCTTTGAGATCAACGGCACCTCCATAGTGATTCACACGGTCCGCGCCTTTGCCCGCAACCCGCAGATCAGCCAGATCGTGGTGGCTCTGCGCAAAAATGAGATGGAACTCTTCAGCCGGCAACTGGAAAAAGAAAAGCTCGGCGGCAAAGTCAGCGTAGTGGAGGGCGGAGAACACCGCCAGGAATCCGTGGCCAACGCACTCTCCCAGCTTAAAGCGGCCGCGGATGACATTGTGCTGGTCCATGATGCCGTGCGCCCGTTTGTTGACGATGAAATTATCGCCAGCGTGGTCCATGAAGTGGAGAAGCACGGCGCCGCTATCGCCGGATTGCCAGCGGTGGACACCATCAAGCAAGTGGAACGCGCAGCGGAGGGCGCGATTGTTACCTCAACGATTCCGCGGGAACGCATCGTACAGGCACAAACGCCACAGGGCTTTCGCTATGAGCTGATCAAACGCGCCTTTGACAGCGCTGCAGCTGATGGCTTTACCGGCACCGACGAGGCTTCCCTGGTGGAGAGGCTGGGCGAGAGCGTCTGGGTGGTCATGGGATCGGCGCGTAACATCAAGATCACAACGCCGGCGGACATGGAGCTGGCGGAGTTTCTCATGAGGCCTGCCACTGGTGAGAATTTATGAGGATCGGTTACGGATGGGATTCCCACGAGTTCAAAGCAGGCATACCGTTGCGCGTTGGCGGAGTCGAATTGCCGCATACGCGTGGTTTGTCGGGCCACTCCGACGGCGATGTTCTATTGCACGCAATCACCGATGCCTTACTCGGGGCCGTGGCAGCCGGCGACATCGGCAGCTATTTTCCGCCAACCGATCCCAAGTGGAAGGGCGCTGATTCCGTCATCTTTCTGGAAGAGGCCCTCAAACAGGTGCGCATTGCGGGATACATGGTGAGCAACGTCGATTCCACTTTGGTCCTTGCTGAACCGAAAATTGTTCCCCACGCAAAGAAAATTCAGGCCCGTGTCGCTGAGCTGCTCGGGGTAAAGCTTAACCAGGTCGGCATCAAAGCCAAAACGCCGGAAGGCATGGGAACGGACAACGCCGCCATCGCGCACGTGGCAGTATTGCTGGAACGAATTGCTAAAGTTCAACCACCCTCCAAGAAACGGTCCGGCATGAAGAAGCGAAAAGCCTTGACACGCGGAGGGAAGAAATAAGCGAAGGCAGCAAGGTAATTCGTCCCTTCCCCTCCCTGCTCGCTTGTCCCCTTCCCGGAATTGCTGCTACCCTAAGCTGCTCTCCTGAATGCCATTTCACTTCCGGTGGTGCCTATGAAGAAGTTACTCTCACCTCTCTTTGTGGTTCTTGTTGTTTTTACCGGCGCGCTGAGCGTCCACGCGGCCGGGCCGTTGCTGATGCAGAGACCCACGCTTTCCAAAACGCACATCGCGTTTGCATATGCGGGCGATCTCTGGCTGGTTGCGCGTGAAGGCGGTGAAGCGCGGTTGCTGACCAGCGGTAGCGGCACAAAGAGCGATCCTGTTTTCTCTCCTGATGGCAGCTTGATCGCCTTCACCGGCGACTATGACGGTAACGTGGACGTTTACGTGATGCCCAGCGCGGGTGGCGTTCCCCGCAGGCTCACGCACCACCCTGCTGTCGATGAAGTGGTGGGCTGGGCGCCCGACGGCAAATCAGTCCTCTTCCGTTCCACACGGAATAGTTACTCACGCTTCAACCGGCTGTTCACGGTTACCCTTGACGGCGGATTGCCGCATGAACTGCCGCTGCCCACGGCTGAGTTCGGCGCCTTCTCTTCAGATGGCAAGCACATCGCCTACGTTCCCGTGGACAACAACCGCCGGCTTTCCGCGATCGGATGGAAGCGTTATCGTGGCGGTAAGGCATCACGCGTGTGGATCGCGGACCTTGCCGACCTCGGCTTGGACCAGGTCCCGCGAGAGACCTCGAACGACAGCAATCCCATGTGGGTCGGCAACAAGGTTTATTTCCTTTCCGACCGCAGCGGACCTTTCAGCCTGTATGTCTATGATCCAAAGACCAAGAAGGTCGAGCAGGCGCTTCCGGGTAACGGCGCTGATATCAAGTCTGCTTCCGCCGGGCCGGGTGCGATTGTGTATGAGCAGTTCGGCTCGCTGAATCTTTTTGATCCCGCTACGGGCAAGTACAGGGCTGTGGCAGTGAGTGTGCCTGCCGATCTGCCTAACGTCCGTCCTCGCTTCAAGAAAGTTGAAAGCGAGATTGCGGCGGCCGCGCTTTCTCCCAGCGGCGCGCGCGCGGTGTTTGAAGCCCACGGCGAAATTCTTACCGCGCCCGGAGAAAAGGGCGACATTCGCAATCTGACCAACACAACCGGAACCATGGAGCGCGATCCTGCGTGGTCACCGGACGGCAAGTGGGTGGCGTATTTCTCAGATGAATCCGGCGAGTACCAGCTTTTCCTGAAGAGTCCGGATGGCATGAGCGAGCCGAAGAAGATCTCGCTCGGGAATCAGCCTTCGTTTTATTACCAGCCCATCTGGTCGCCGGACAGCAAGAAGATTGCTTTTAGTGACAAGCGCCTCAATCTCTGGTACGTAGACCTGGCAAAAGGCGACCCGGTCAAGGTGGACACAGACACCTACGACGCGCCGCAGCGCACGCTCGATCCGGTGTGGTCACCGGACAGCCGGTGGATCGCTTACTCCAAAAAACTCACCAGCCAGATGCATGCCATCTTTGCTTACTCGCTGGAGCAGGCAAAGAGCCTGCAACTTACTGACGGCCTGAGCGACGCTCGCTTCCCCGTTTTCGACCAGAAGGGACAGTATCTCTATTTCACGGCCAGCACGGACGTAGGCCCGACGACCGGATGGCTCGATCTTTCCAGCATTAATCGCCCGACCTCGCGCAGTGCTTACCTGATCGTGCTGCGCAAGGACCAGCCTTCTCCTCTGGCGCCCGAGAGCGACGAAGAGAAAGCTTCCAGCGACGAAAAGCCGGAAGGCGATAAGGCCGCGAAGTCCGAAGACAAAACCGAGCAAGAGCCGGCGAGTGGGGAAGAGAAAGCCAAAGCGCAGGATGCCCGCGCCGCCAAGTCGGTAAAGAGTGAAGGCCTGAACGTGCGGATCGATGCTGAGAATATCAGCCAGCGAATTCTGGCGTTGCCCATCCCGCCGCGTGACTACAGCAATCTGGTGGCTGGCAAGGCAGGAACAATCTTCCTGATCGAAGACCCGGCACGTCCCGGCCCGGACCAGCAGACGACGCTTTGGCGCTTTGATCTCACGTTACGCAAGCCGGAAAGACTGATCGAAGGCGCGAATGACTTTGCCGTCTCATTCGACGGAAAGAAGATGCTATACAGCAAAGGCCGCCGCGACAAGAAATGGTTCATCAGTTCAGCGGCTGCCCCCGCGCGTGGCGAAGGCCCGGGCGCAGGCAAGCCGGAAACACCATTGAACCTGTCGCGGATGGAGGTGCGGGTGGACCCCCGCGCCGAGTGGAAACAGGAGTACAGCGAG
>JBGPZS010000326.1:0-4956 GCA_041493865.1 Terriglobia bacterium | reverse complement strand
GACATCGCCGCGCTGATCAAGGCCATCCAGGCGGAGACGAATGACGCTGTCATCGTGATGGAAGAGGGCACCAAGGAAGTGGAAATCGGCGCCAAGCTGGCTGACCAGGCCGGCCGCGCGCTGGATGCCATTTCCAGCGTAGTGCGGCAGTCGGCTGAGCTGGTGCAGGAAATATCTCTGGCTTCCAAGCAGCAGGTGCGCGGCACGGAAGGCGTGGCCAACGCGATGCAGATCATCTCCAACATTACCCGCCAGACTTCACAGGGCGCGCGGCAGACTTCGCGCACGGTGGAACAACTGGTGCACATGTCAGAACAACTCAACGAAGCGCTTTCGCAATTCCGCGTTTCCGGCGGCAATCCGAACGCTCTCCCCGGTGAAGCCCGGCCGGAACTGGTAGGCGCCGCGGCGGCCCTGGCAAGGCGCTAGTGAGGTAGATTCCGGTAATCAGCCAACAAGAGGAGAGACATGGCAGGGGGAGTAGTGACAGTCAGCGAGCATGAGCTGAGCGAGATTCGCGGCCTGATCGAGACGCGCTCGGGGGTCCTTTTTGATGGTTCGCGCGAGCGTTTCTTCTCCAGCCGTGTGCTCGAGCACGTGGAAGCCAGAAAGCTGACTCACGGCACCGACCTGCTGCGCCTGATCAAGAATTCCAACGTGGAATACGACTCTCTACTGCAACGCCTGCTGACCCAGGAAACTTCTTTCTTCCGCTATCCCGCGGTGTTTGAAGCGCTGGAGAAAAAAGTCCTGCCTGACCTGCACATGAAAAAATTCTGGGAGAGTCCGCGTTCGCTGCGCGTATGGAGCGCCGGCTGTTCCACGGGCGAAGAGGCGTACAGCATCGCCATGACGGTGGCAGACACGATTGAGTTTGCCGACGCGTGGAACATCCACATCCTGGCCACGGACGTGAGCCGCCAGGCGCTGGACCATGCCGAACACGGCGTTTATGGGCCGCGCGATCTGGAAACGATCGCGCCACGGCAGCGTGAGCAATACTTTTCCCGCGTTGGCGACCATTACCTGGTCCGCCCGCGCATCCGTAACCTGGTTACATTTGCGCCGATGAACCTTGCCCAGGTGGTGTATATGGGCAAGTTCGACTGCATCTTCTGCATGAACGTGCTGATTTATTTCTCTGAGGAGCGGCAGGCGCAGCTGGTCCAGCGTTTTTATGAATACCTGGAGCCCGGCGGATACCTGTTTCTTGGCCACGCGGAATCCATCAACCGGGCGGACGTAAAGTTTGATACGCACATCTATCGCGATGCGCGGATTTACCAGAAACCGGCCAACGTAGCACGGGCCGCGATGGGGCAGGAGAAAGTTTGAACGGGCAAGGGGCAGAATTCGTAGAGGTCTTCCTTCAGGAAGCGTCGGAGCGCCTGCAGTTTTTGCGGGAGTACTCGGGCATTCTGCAGGATGCATACCCGCGGCCGGAAGACGTGGAGCGCCTGCATATCGCCGCCCACACCCTCGCCGGCACGTCGGCCTCGTATGGGTTCCCGCTTTTCTCTGAAATCTCGGGCAAGCTGGCGCATATTTTCCAATACGCGATGAACGCCAGCATCGCCGCTGATGCCGCTGGTCCGCTGGTAGAGTTTATTTCTGAGGCGGTCGCGCTCCTCGAATCCGACTTGATCATGATCAGCACGAACGCGCTGGAGTCGGAAGAGGACATCGGAATTTTCAAGCAGCGTTATCCGTTCGCGTTCCAGACGGCTGCTGCTGCGGCGGCGCCGCAAGAAACGCGGCCGCAGGCTGTTCCGGCGGAAACGGGTCCTGTAACCAGCGCGGAGAAAACCGGTCCCGCACCGTCTATTGCACCGCTGGCACAAGTTCCGCCTGAGCCCCTGCCGGAAGACGGTGAGGTCTCCGCCGAGGTGCTGGAGTTTTTTGTTCCGGAAGCGGAAGAGCATTTGCAGGTGGTCACGCACTGCTTGCTCTCGCTGGAAACCAACCCTAGTTCTGAACAGATTCACCGCCTGTTGCGGGCCATGCACACCGTGAAAGGCTCGGCAGCGCAGGTCGGCTTGCATCGGATATCGCACGTGGCGCACCGCGCGGAGGACCTGATCGGGCGATTGCGCGAAGGCGAGCTGCGCCCCAGCGCCGAGATCATCGACATCTGCCTTGATGCTGTCGACACGCTCAAGAAGTTCCTCTACCACCAATGGGCAGACGAAGCTGCCATGCAGTTTTCGGTCCAGGGACTGTTTGCGCGCATATCCCGGCTGGTCCCTCCGGAAAAAGAGCCGGAGAAGGAAGTTGCCGCTTCTGCGGTCACACAGGCAAGCGATGGAGCACGCGCCAGCTACATGCAGGAGATCCATCTTTCGGAAGAGCAGGAGCCAGTGGCCGCACAGGTCGCCGTGAGTCCGCAGGAGCCTCCAGCGACCGCGGCCGCGCTTCCACCGGTTGCAGTAGCGGAATTCAAGAAGCCGGAAGGGATCGAGAAGTTCGCTGACGAGGATTTCTTGCGCAAAGAGCCTGCGTCCATGCCGCAGTCCAAGTCCGTGCGTATTGCTCTGGAGCGGCTGGACCGCATGATGAACGCGGTGGGTGAGTTGGTGATCAACCGCACGCGCATGCTGGGCCGCGTGGCCGAGCTGGAACGCCTGGCCGACGTGCTGAATTTCTCCAAAGCACGCATGCAAGACAAGGTCGCAGAGTTTCAGGAGAAATACGAATTCGGCCGGATACATTCCGTGCCGGCGCCAAAGCCTTCTGACAATTTTCCACTGCGCAGCGGCTACTCCAGCTATTCGCATACATTCGACCATTCGCTGGCTGAGTTCAGCGAGCTGGAGATGGACCGCTATGACGATTTCAATATCCTCTCGCGTTCGCTGACAGAAATTTCCGCCGACATCACCGAAGTCTTGACGCAGCTGGATGGCTTTGTGCGCCGCGTGGACGGCGACATTGACGAATTCACGAAACTGGCGCACCGCCTGCAGGATGAGATCACGCAGGCGCGCATGGTGCCGATCGGCAACCTGTACACGCGCCTCTCGCGCACGGTGCGCGACGCCGCCAAGGCGGTCAACAAGAAAGTGGAGCTTACGCTGGCCGGCGCGGAGACGGAGCTCGATAACAACATCATCCAGCAGATTTCCGACCCGCTCATTCACCTGGTGCGAAACGCGGTGGCCCACGGTCTGGAGCGCGATGAAGAAAGATACGAGCAGGGCAAGAGCGACTCCGGCAACGTAGCTGTGCGGGCGTACCATCGCGGCAACCATATATATATCGAGGTAGAAGACGACGGGCGCGGCATCGACTACGAAAAGGTGCGCAAGACCGCCGTGGACCACGGTCTGCTTTCGCCGGAGAGCGCGGCTGAACTCGGAGAACGCGCGCTGCTCGATCTTCTGTTCCAGCCAGGGTTCTCCACCGCCCCGCGCAAGACCGAGTTGGCCGGCCGCGGCGTTGGCCTAGACGTGGTGAAGTCAAATCTGGCGCTGCTCAACGGCGAGATCGAGGTCGAGACGCAAAAAAGTCTCGGTACTCGCTTCACGCTGAAAGTTCCGCTCACGCTCATCATTTCGCAGGCGCTGTTTGTCCGTTGCGGCACCTCGATGTTCGCCCTGCCACTGGCGTTTGTGGAAGAGATCAGGCGGCTCAAAACCACGGAGATCGAAGAGGTCGGAGCCAAGCTGCTCACCAAAGTGCGCGACGTGGTGACGGAGATCGTGCGCATGGATAGCGCGCTGGGACTGGAGCCGATCCAGCCGATCAACGGTTATTTCCGCATGGTGATTGTGAACGTTGCCGGACGGCAGGTAGGCCTGGTGGTGGAAGACGTTGTCCGCAAAGATGAAATCGTTATCAAGAGCCTGGGCGAGTTCCTGCGCAATCTGAAGATGTTTCCCGGCGCCACCATTGCACCGGATGGCAGCTTGATCCTGCTGATTGACGTGAATCGCCTGGTTGCGGGTGAGGCCATCGAACACCGTCCTTTGATGACCAGTGCAAACGCGGCACGCGTGTTTGCTCCCGGCGCGGCGGCCGTGGCGCACGGTGCTATTCCGCAGGAAGCCATCGATTTTGTTCCGGAAGAGAAACTCGTGGTGCTGGTGGACGACTCCATCAGCGTGCGCAAGTTCGTGGGCCGCATGCTGGAGAAAGCCGGTTACCGCGTAAGGCTGGCGGCGGACGGCCTGGAAGCGCTGGAGATTGTCACGCAGACGCGTTGCGATCTTGTGGTCACCGATCTGGAGATGCCGCGGACGAACGGCTACGAACTCTTGTCGCACCTGCGCCAGGACCCGCAGACACGCAGCATTCCGGTGATGGTGGTCACGTCGCGCGCGGGCGCCAAACATCGTGACCGGGCGATGAAGGAAGGCGCGGCGGCATTCCTGACCAAGCCGGTACAGGAAGACCAGTTTATTGCTGAGGTCGGCAAGCTGATTGGATCGCCCGCGGGCATGCAGATGGAGCACGCGGCGGCAGGACAGTAAGAGAGCTTTAAGAATTTTCAGAAGGTCGCGAAGCCAACCACGCGCTGAGCGGCCTGATGCAAGTGCTGAAAGAAGACCAGGTTGTTGGAGGCTCTGCGGCGGGTTGGGAGCGGAGCGACAGAGTTCAAAGATGACGTTTGCAGGAAAGAAAACTCGAGTGCTGGTGGTGGACGACTCGGCGTTCATGCGCAAGGTGCTGCAAGGCATCATCGCCTCTGATCCGCAGCTGGAAATCTGCGGTGAGGCGCGCGATGGGCGCGACGCGGTCACACAAACTGAAGTGCTCAAGCCTGACGTTATCAGCATGGACATCAACATGCCGCACATGGATGGTCTTCAGGCCACCGAGATCATCATGTCGAGCAATCCCCGTCCGATCCTGATTGTGAGCTCTGAATCGAAGGAAGGCGCGGAAGTTACTTTGAAGGCCCTGGAGCTCGGCGCCATTGATTTTGTGGCCAAGCCCAGCGGCGGCATTGATCTTGAT
>JBGPZS010000184.1:0-7491 GCA_041493865.1 Terriglobia bacterium | reverse complement strand
CGCGAAAGCCTGGCTGATCATGGACCTCTTGAAAAAGCAGTTGCCTTCGCCGCGGTACATACAGCACAGCGCCCGTGTGCTCTTTGTGGTGGGACAGGCAAACAAGCAGGAACAAGCGCAATTGCTGGAAGCCATCTTCGACCTGACGCGTGAAGAAGCGGTAAAGCGCGTACAGGCCGGCACGTTGAATCAGTCCGCACTGGCCGCACACGATTACGTGTTTGATATTTTTCCGGAAGCGAGGGCAGAAAGGCGCCATCACAGGGAACCGCTGCAGACTAGACGAGAAAGGGTGATCTAACTCAATGACGGTGCAACTGCTGTGCAAATCCTGTGTACAAACATGCATCGAGAGTTGTAGAAGCCGGCGCCCGTCCCTGAAATAGTGATATTTTCATAACAGAAATCTTTCTTCTAGCAGATCATGGCAGCATCGTTTCAATCGCAACCCGCCGCTGTGTGTCCTCTTTGTGACGGCACCGGCTGGAAGAGCATTGCGGTCCCGGGCAAGGCCAACCGCATGACGCGGTGCGATTGCCGCGTCAGCGCCCGGAACCAGCAGTTGCTTGAAAAAGCCCAGATTCCGGCGCGTTACAAGAACTGTACCCTGGCGAATTTCACCCTGGAAGAGGTTTCTCTTTCGGTAAGAAATGCTCATCGCGACGCGCAGCGTTTTGTACAGGAATATCCGCTGGAAAAAAAGGGATTGTTGCTGGTCGGATCGATTGGTGTGGGCAAGACGCACCTGGCGGTCGGAATCATTCAGGCGTTGATCAAGGAAAAGGGCGTACCGAGCCGTTTTTGTGATTACCGAGAGTTGCTCAAGGAGATCCAGAACTCTTATAACCCAGCAGTTCAGGCCACCGAACTCCAGATCCTGCAGCCGGTACTTGAGGCGGAGGTGCTGGTGCTGGATGAATTGGGCGCCGTCAAGTCCTCTGAATGGGTTTGGGACACCGTGAGCTATATCCTTAACAGCCGCTACAACGAACAGAAAACCACCATCATCACCACAAACTTTGCCGATGCTCCCTCAGGCGCTGCACCGAAAGAACACTCTAGGTTGGAAAAGAAGCCACGTGACGAACATGATGCGCGTACCGCAGCGCGGGAGGAAACTCTTGGCGACCGCATTACTGACCGCATGCGTTCACGCCTGCTGGACATGTGCCGTGTCCGCACCATGAAGGGCGCTGACTTCAGAACAGCTCATACGACCCAGTACTGAATGGAAGACCCTTCTAGGGTTGGTTTACGAGTGTCCCCTTACTAGTACTTACAATATAGATACTTCTATTTATATAAATACAGTAGTAGTAGCAGATGCCTGTGTACGTTGCGGAAAACACGGCCTCAGCGTATGGATAGGGCACTTTAGGCATCGACGCGCTGTGAAGAAGAGAACATATGATTTGTGGAGAGCGTGAAAAACCAGACGCGCCGGCGGAGTCGGCAACTGGTTTCCAACCAAATCCACAGCAAGCAAGCAAAACGGCTCTGCATATCGTGGAAATGAGGATGCGCTTGACAGGTAACAGCAATGCAAGCAAGCAGATAACCGTCGCGTACTTTTCCGCATGCGACTGAGTGGTGTTCTGGAAAACGCGAAAACGGCTCGGACTTCCTCAGCCATGGTGCGCTATGAACCCGACTATGCCAGACTGCTAACAGGATTACCCTTCGATATTGCCGGTGGTGAGGGTTGCTGACCTATTCCATCCCGTTCTCGCCAGACCATCCGCCGGATTTCTTCGCGCAATTTCCCGCGGCGCCCTCGGTCTTCCTGCTTCGCGGAGCAGATGAAGCGGCAGAGCCTTACGTCAGCAAGACAGCCAACCTGAGGAGACGCCTGCAGCGGTTGCTGGCGCCGGCGGAGGCACAATCAAAGCGCCTGAACCTGCGCGATCGCGTGGGGCTGGTCGAATATTCGCTGACCGGCTCTGACTTTGAATCAACGTTGCTGCTATACCGGGCTTTGCGAAAAGAATTTCCAGAAAGCTATCAGAAGCGTCTCCGTCTGCGGCCGGCACCGGTGGTGCGTTTCAATCTTGAAAATGAATATCCTCGCGCGTACGTCACCACGCGGATCGGGAAGCTCACGGGGAAATCGATTTATTACGGTCCCTTCCGCTCGCGCGCTCTGGCAGAAAAGTATCTAAACGACTCGCTCGATCTTTTCAAAATGCGCCGCTGCACGTTTGACCTGAATCCCGATCCCAGCTTTCCCGGCTGCGTGTACTCGGAGATGAAGATGTGCCTGGCGCCCTGCTTCAAGGGCTGCACAGACCAAGCATATGCGGCGGAGGTGGCGCGCGTGCAAGCGTACTTTGATTCCGCTGGGCAATCACTGCTGGGAGAGCTTGAGGCGGAACGGGAGCGCCTCTCCACGGCGCTGGACTTTGAAGGTGCGGCTGTACAGCACGCTAAAGCCTCCAAAATCAAAAGCATTCTCTCCGCGTGCGATGAGATCTATGGCCACCTGGGCCGTGCTGATGCCGTAATGGTCCAGCCGTCGGTTGAAGCAAAGTCGGTTGAGCTATTTCGTTTTGGCAGTCGCGGACTGGCTGGGCCACAAGCGTTCGTAACCGAGGTCGATGACGAATCACAGCCCATGGAGGGCAGAATTCGGGCCGCACTGGAGCAGTTTGAGCCAGGTGGTCCGCACTCAGCCCAACGATTCATGGAAGAGTTGGCCATGCTGAAGCGCTGGTATTACCGCAGCCACAAGGTGGGAGAGATATTCTTTGCCAACGAGCAAGGCGAGTTGCCCATGCGCCGGATTGTGCGCGGCGTTGGCAGGGTTTATCGCGGCGAAAAGGAAGCTGCGGAGCCACCGAATGCGCAGGAAAAGCCGGCTCAGGGCTTATGAAACATCTTGAGTTGGCGCCGCATACATTTCCGGTGCAAAATCACTCATGCTGTTCCGGCCTGGACGTCGACTTTCTGTAGATCACGCGCATGCCATCCCGCCAGCGTTCGTCCACACCCACCAGCGTCCAATCGATCTCCGGCGAGAAATACCGCAAGACCGTATCCGCCGCCGGATGCACACGCAGCGATGGCGCCACCAGCATCAACAAAGGCGGACGGGGCGAGAGTTGGACGCCGGCGAAGTATCCGTGCTGCTGAAACTCTCCGCGACGGTGGTGCCACAAAACGCGCGCCCAGTAGTCCAGCCCTTGCAAGGGCAGATGGATGTCTTCGTCCGCCTTGAGCTCCAGGACGGCTAGGCGACCATCTCGAGTGCACGTCAGCACATCGATCATGGCGCGGTCTGAGGCGGAGAAGGCGGGCACTTGCGAATAGACGTGCGCGGGGTCCAGCCGTGAATCCACCATCGCCACGTTCTTGAACACCAATGATTCCAGCCAGCGCTCTGGATACATTCGCCAAAGCGGATCGCGCCGGTCGCCCTGCGGGCCGCGGGCTTCGATAACGGTTTTGATAAATTCAGCAAACGCCGGCGCGGTCTCTTCATTGAGCCGCGTCTCATAGCCGGGTGGGCCGAAGATGATTTCTTCGTCAACGCGAAAGCTGCCAGGAGCGTTCGCAAGTCTCACGCGCGCAAGCTCCAGTCCGTGAAGACGGAAGGAGAGTTCGGTTGAAGAAACGACGGCAACCTCCGCTTCCGGCGCCAGGGCCAAAATCCTGCTTACTGTTGCAGCGAAGCGTGAACGCGCCTGCGCTGCATCCGGGCAGCGCACCAGCCGGGTGCTGATGTTGCCATGGTCGGAGTAATCGATCGGATCCAGCGACTCGTCACGTTCACCGAATTCAAACAGTTGAAGCTTGGCGGCGTTCTGGTCCAGATGGGCCAAACGAATCTGTAGAGTCGAGGAACGCATGGGGGGCACGCAAAGACGAAGTCCTTCCACCAGGCAACGTCCAGCTTCGCGTTCACGACAGGCCTGCAGCCACAGCAATCCAAAAGTAAGCGACGCATCCACGGCGGCCTGTGTTTCCTGCTGGTTTATGCCCAGCACAGCAATCGCGCTGCGGCCTTTGCGAAGCAGGCCACGCGCGTACACGGGCGAGAAACTCCGCTCCAGGTCCATGGTGGTGGAGAGCCTGGCTTTGTCCAGGGCCCACTCCGGCGCCGCGCGGCGCAATACGCGCTCCAGCACGCGCGCGTAGCGGTTGCGCGCCGCTTTCTGCGCAGAGGGCGGACGGCGGTCGCGGTCAGCGCAAATTTCCAGCTTGCTCGGACGCGCCTGCGCGAACCGGCGAACGGTAAGAGTGAGGGTCCCGTTCTTCACTTCGGCGGCAAGCACCTGGCGGACGAGATTACGCTCCTGCGACCAGAGATGCAGAAGGCAGCGGTCTTTTTCTGCCGAGACGGAGTACTGGGCGGTTGCGAGGTCGAAGAGAAGCTGGCCGTCTTCCAAAACCAGAGCGCCGCGCGAACTGGCCAGAAATTCCTGGAGCGAACGTGCGAGCAGGTCTGGGTTCATGCGAGTTGCTGCCCGGCGGAAATGGTCCCCAACTGCCGGGCGAAGGTGCAAATCATTTTACGACCAGGGTGAACGATTGAGATGCCGTGCCGACACTGCCACCCGTGGCTGTCATGGTCACAGAGTAAGTTCCTGCCGGAGTGCCCGTAACTGGTGTTGGAGTCGGTGGCGGGGGTGGTGGGCCGCCGGCGCTACCACCACCGCCACAACCCACAAGAACCGCCGTCATAATGATCCCAGCCAGGCCGAACGCGGGCTTTAGCTTTGTCCGGCCACGCCGCCATGTCTTCCAGGTGAATACAGTAAAAACTGAAAGCAAAATGAATTGCAGCAGGAACATGCCGTCGCCGCGAGGTCGTACCCTTGTGCCAACGGTAGCTCCCCGCGCCGTGGTCGACACATTCATTGTGATTGAAGTTGTGGACGGTACTGGAGGAATGGTCTGGGGGCTAAAACTGCAGGTGGCCCCTGCTGGAAGCCCACTGCAACTAAACGCTACTACGCCGGTGGATGATGTTGTCAGGACCTGGAATGTGAAGGCGGCAGATTGTCCTGCGGTCACCGTGGCTGTTGTAGGGCCGACGCCCGTAACTCGAACTGCGGCTATGACAGGAAATGGAATCGTAGCTGAGTTGTTGCTTGCATTACCGTCTCCACCACCGGTTAAAGTTGCTGTGATCGGTAGTTGAGCAGGCGCGTTGGCGGCAATGTTTACGGTCACGTTGATGTTTGGATACCCGGGGCCGGGCGACAACGAATCAGAGCGTGTGCATATGAGGCTGCTCAAGGTGCAATTCCAGCCTGTACCACTGATGGCCGTGGCTGTTACTCCCGCCGGGAGCGTCGACGTTACAGTGACGGCGCCAGACGATGCAATGTTTCCGGAATTATAGATGAAGACAAAGAAGCTCCCGCCGATTTGGCCCTGGAAGAAGGATGTCGACGAACTTACCTGGGTGAGAAAGTCAATCAGGGGAGCCGCAGTTTCCGTGAAATCGGTAAATGAATTATTCAACGAATTTACATCGCCACCCCCAGAAACCGTAACCGTGCCGTTAACGGGAGACGGTGCGTTGGGAGCGACATTCACCGTTAGAGTAACAACCGGATAAGCGCTACCGACAGCCAAAGCGTCACTACGGGTGCAACGGACGGTGGCCACAGTGCAAGTCCAGCCTGTGCCGGTCATGGCAGCAGCCGTCAAACCAGTGGGAAGGCTATACGCCAAGGTCACAGTTCCACTCGTGACAGTAGTTCCCACGTTGGATGCTGTCAGTGTGTAGTCACCAGTCCGCCCCCAAAGAAAGACACCGGGATGAGACTGCGTGGCCGTTAAATCCGGGCCCGGCGGCGGGTCGATCCCGGTCAAGTCTCCGAACTCATTATTCGTCGTGTTGGTTTCACCACCGCCAGAAACCGTTGCAGTATTGGTCAAAACCGGGGGCGCGGTGAGCGCCACATCCACCGTTAAAGTAATGGCAGGATAACTTGCGGCGGCCGCTAATACGTCATTGCGAGTGCACGTTAGATTTGCCAACGTACATGCCCAGCCTGTGCCGCTAATGGCAGTTGGGATCAGTTGACCCGCGGGCACATTGTCAACCACGGTGACGGCACCGCTTGTTGAAATGGCGCCGATGTTGGACACCGTGATCGTGTAAATCGCCCCGGTTTCCCCCTGGAAAAAGTCGCCATTGCGAGGACCCAAATGGCTTTTGGTAATCGTCAGATCAGGCACTGGGGCGGGGACTATTGTGGTTAGATCTGCTGAGGTATCATTCGCTGTGTTCGTTTCACCGCCACCTGAAACCGCCACGGTATTCAAGACGGGCGAAGGAGAGTTGGCAGCCACATTTACGACCAGCGCTATCGCCGGATAACTGTTTCCTCTCGCTAACGCATCCGTGCGGGTGCACGTTAGAGTCCCCAACGTGCAAGTCCACCCTGTTCCGCTGATCACGTTTGCCGTCAAGCCGATCGGCAGAGTGTCAGTTACCTTGACCGCTCCTATCGTGGGGCCCTGTCCATTGTTGGAGACGACGATGGTGTATGTGCCCGTCTTGCCAAAAAAGAAATTTCCGGTATGGCTTTTGCTAATCACCATATCCGCATGTGTGTTTACGTTGGTCGTCGCAGTTCCGGTGAAGCCACTGGAGCGCACATCGGTCAGCGTGATGGTTTGATCCCCCAGGGCGTTCAGTGTGATGGGAAAGGTATGTTGACCCACGTCAGCCGTGACGAAAGTGTAGTCCGGAGGCAAAATGGCCGTGCTGTCTGAACTGGTGAAGTGGACTGTGCCTAGATAATTCAGATTAAGAGGAACATTGCCAAAAAAACTTTGGACGATCAGAGACAGGCTAAAGGAAGAGCCTGGGGCGACCTCTGCAGGTGCTATCGTTACAAAGTCCGGTGGAGCACTTTCGCAGAAGCCACTAAGATTGGAGAATTCCTGCTGGACCACGTAAGTATGTCCCCCGGCGCTGACGTTGACGTCCCGGCCGCCGCATATGTCTCCGATTTCTCCCAGGTCACTGGTGGTCCCTGGAACTGGATCAGGATCGTACCAAGCCAGCGGCGGTGCTGTTGTGGTGGCAGAACCAACCAGTGCGTCGGTGACGGCCTCCGACATCTCATGACTGGTCACAGCGGTTACGTTTTGGAACAGGCTGCCCGTGCCACAACCCGCCGAACAGCCGCTGGGTGGCGCGAAGTCCGGAAGCACACCATACGGAACAAGTCTGGGAGTGACGGGAGTATCGGTATTGGAGTGGTAAGCACAGAACTGAACGCAACTAGTAGTGACCGCATCGAGCTTAATGCTCACTCCCGGCGGGAAGTAGATCATATAAAAGCTCTCGATATTCCCTTGCGCATCGGCCACAGGCTGAGGGAGCGTGCTGGAGATAATTTGGCGGGCCAGTTCCTGTTGAATCTGCAAGTCTGTGAGCGAGCAGGGAGAAAGCACAGTAGCGTTGCCGCACAACTGCGGCGCAATCGTCACCTTCCCATCAAAAACGCCGCGGTTAATGAGCTGATTACT
>JBGPZS010000198.1:0-7207 GCA_041493865.1 Terriglobia bacterium | reverse complement strand
GTGATCGCCGGTGCGCTTGTCAAGCCAGCGGGGCGACATCACCCACGTATATTTGCCGGTGAAGTCACGCTTCTGCGGCCGCGGAATCGTGGTCTGGTTCCAGGGGTGGTTCTTGTCTACGGGATTTCCCAGCGGGTCTTTAGCGACGAAGGTTTCAGAGTTCTTCCAGTCGTCATAGTAAGAACTGCCGAGCAGAATGCGAATGTTGAGGTTGATATCCACCAGATCGGTGGTGACCAGCTTGCCATCCACCACCACGCCTGGTGTGACATACATGGCGCGGCCCCATTTGGTCATGTTCTGGTAGGTGTAATCGCATTCATCAGGGTTATTAAACGATCCCCAGCAGCCAAGAAGCACACGGCGCTGTCCGACTTTCTCGTAACCGGGGAGCGCTTCGTAGAAGAAGTCGAAGAGGTCGTCGTGCAGCGGCACCACCTTCTTCATGAATTCAACGTATTTCATCAAGCGCACAAGATAGTCGGTAAAAAGCTGAATGGTCGGCACCGTGCCAACGCCGCCGGGATAGAGCGTGGAAGGATGAACGTGGCGGCCTTCCATCAGGCAGAACATTTCGCGAGTCATGCGGCTCATCTGCAGGGCTTCACGGTAGAACGCGCCGGTGAAGGGGTTGAGAGCGCGCATAATATCGGCAATGGTCTTGAAGCCGTGCAGGTTCGCTCCGGACGCGGCGGTCTTTTCCGCCCTGGCCAGCACTCCAGGATTGGTCTCCTTGACCATCTGCTCGCAAAAATCCACGCCAACCAGATTGTCCTGGAAGATGTTGTGGTCAAACATGTATTCGGCGGCTTCACCCAGATTCACAATCCACTCAGCCAGCGCGGGAGGGCGCACGCCGAACGCCATGTTCTGCGCGTAGGTGGCGCAGGTGGCGTGATTATCACCGCAGATCCCGCAGATGCGGCTGGTGATGAAGTGGGCATCGCGCGGGTCTTTTCCCTTCATGAAAATGCTGTACCCGCGGAAGATCGACGAGGTGCTGTGGCACTCCGCCACCTGCCGGTTCGCGAAATCAATCTTGGTAAAGATGCCAAGGCTGCCAACGATCCGGGTGATGGGGTCCCAGTTCATTTCCACGAGTTGCCTGGGTTTGCTGGGGGCTTCTTTTTGTGGGGCAATTGTGGTGCTCATCGCGATGGCTCCTTATGGATTCTCAGTACGATCTGGGGTGATAGCCGGTGGTAAGTTCGGGCCGGCGGTGCCGCCACTTGGGTTCTTTGTTGACGGTCGCGTTCGTCATGCTGCGCAGCATGCGCATGGAACGGCCATAGGCGCTGACAGCCGCGCTGGAGATCTTTGATCCTGGCGGTGCGTCCATGAACGGCATGAACTTGTCGGGGAAGCCGGGCATGGTGCAGCCAATACAAATGCCGCCAACGTTGGGACAACCGCCGATCCCCGCCATCCATCCGCGCTTGGGCACGTTGCAATTCACAACGGGCCCCCAGCAGCCAAGCTTCACAATGCACTTGGGTGAGCCGTAGACTTCGGCAAAGTCGCCTTGTTCGTAATAACCGGCGCGGTCGCAGCCGTCATGCACGGTGGCGCCGAAGAGCCATTTTGGCCGGAGCTGATCGTCCAGCGGGATCATGGGCGCCAGACCGGCGACTTGATACAGCAGGTAGAGCACAGTCTCCATGAAGTTGTCCGGCTGGACGGGGCACCCAGGAACGTTCACGATCGGCAGGCCGGCCTTCGACTTCCAGTCCCAGCCCAGATAATCGGCCAGGCCCATGCAGCCGGTGGGATTGCCCTCCATGGCGTGGATTCCGCCGTACGTAGCGCAGGTCCCGCAAGCCACCACGGCAAGCGCTTTCGGCGCCAGACGGTCTATCCATTCATTCGTGGTGATGGGCTGGCCGGTGTTGGGATTGGTGCCGAGTGCAGCCCAGTAACCTTCCTTCTTGATGCTCTCATTGGGAATAGAGCCTTCAACTACCAGGACGAACGGCTCCAACTGTCCTTTTTCTGCCATGTAGAAAAACTTCATGAAGTCGTCGCCGCATTCGTAGGCAAGGACTGGGTTGTGCAGGTGCACTTTGGGAAGGCCCGGAATGGCGCCCAACAACACATCTTCAACGCTGGGCTGGGTAGCTGCGGTAATCGAGACAGAATCTCCGTCGCAGCCAAGACCGGCGGTGATCCATAGTATGTGGACTTCGGCAACCGCCGGCGGTTTTTGGGTCACACGACCGTAAGGCACTGCTTGCGCTGTCATGGCAAACTCTCCTTTCGGACACAACTGATGCTCGAGCTAAGAGATGTAAAGCTTTTGAGAAACTATCTCGCACCACTTGCTTTCGGGATTCGCCTGCTATCTCACGTGATAGAAGCGACTTGGCAAAGGCGTCACACGTGCAATGTGATACCCATTTCATAAAAGCAGAGGCACAATTCTGGCTCAAGCGGGACTGGCCTTTTTTTTCGCTCGTAACTTTTCCTACCAACGCCATCAGGGATTCCCTGATGCAAGGCCTAAGGTGTGAGTTTTTCGTTTACTTTCAAATGGATGGGAAGAGGTTCGAATGGCTGGCGGACCAGGAGAAAACGAGAGTAGCCGAATTTGCTTTCTTGAGATCCTCCGCAAAGAGGAAGCTGGAAAAATCTTGAGGATCGCATCCGGGAGAGCAGAACCTCATCTGCGGCGAAAGCGACTTACGCCGACTTCTCCTCAAACAACTTCCACTGAATCGCCTGCTGCACCAGCTCACGACCGGTGCGGAGCAACAGCTTCTCTTTGATATGCGCCTGGTAGGATTCGACAGTCTTTACGCTGAGGTACAGTTTTTCCGCAATCTGGCGTGTTCCGTGTCCTTCGCCGATCATGCGAAAGACCTCAAGCTCACGGTCCGTAAGATCAGCAATGCGTGAGTGCTCGACGGAACTGGGTCCGCCGACATACTGCTGGAGCACCTTATTCGCCATGCGGTCGCTAAGGTAGACATCGCCGTTGAGGATGCGCCGCAAGGCAACCAGCACTTTCTCCGTGGCTTCCTGTTTCATGATGTAGCCGTTGGCGCGTGCGCGCAAAGCACGCTCCGCGTACGTGGTTTCATCATGCATGGAGAGGACAAGCACGGGAAGGTTCGGCCACAGCGCGCGGATATTCTTCAACAGCTCCAGCCCATCGGGGCCGTTGAGGGAAATATCCACGATCAGCACGTCGGGCTTGGCGGCCTCGATGGCGTGGAGAGCAGCCTGGGCTTCTTCAGCTTCGCCGCAGACGGTGAGGTCCTGCTCGCCGTTGATGAGCAGAGCAAGGCCCTGACGCACGATGGGATGGTCATCCACCACGAAGACCCTGCTCTTGCGATTCGGAATGCTTAGCGAGTTGGCGTGAGTTGGCATGGTTACACCTGGTCCGCGGAGGAACGTACCGGAAAGTGGCAGGACACAACCGTACCGTGCGGGGTCTCACGCCGGACTTCCAATGTTCCGCCGATCATGCCGGCGCGGTAATTCATGATGTGAAGTCCCATGCCATTTTTGCCCGGAACTTCCCGTATGCCTCCACCATCATCTTTTATCATCAAAGTGCCCCGCTCGTCGCCGGCAAACAGACGAATCACGATGTTTCTGGCGTGGCCGTGCTTGATGGCGTTGTTCACGGCTTCCTGCGCGATATGGTAGAGATGGGTGGCTTTATTGTTATCGTGAACAAATACAGCTTCTTCGCAATCGAAGCGGCATTTGATGCCAAACAGGTCCTCCACCTCCGTGGCACACAGTTGCAGCGCTGACATCAGCCCGTGCCTGTCCGTTACCACCGGCACCAGGCCCTGGGCCAGTTCACGGGTCCTGTGGATGGCTTCGTTCACGAGCTTCACAATTTTGGCGGCGTCAGCAGCCTCAGGCATTTGTTTTTCCGCGAGTTTCTGTTCCTGCACCTTGCTCATGAAGGCGATGCCGGTCAAGTGCTGGCCCAGCCCGTCGTGCAAATCCTGTCCGATGCGGCGCTGCTCACGCGCGCTGATATCCAAGACGGCTTTTTCCAGGCGCTTGCGCTCAGTGATGTCAGTGCCGCTGGCAATGATGTAAGCCGGACCGCCATTGCTCTCAGGAAGAACGGTGGTTGACCAGGCGATCAGCCGTTGCGCGCCGTCACGGGTAACCCAATAGGTTTCGTAATCGCTGGGAAGCTGGTCCGTGAGGAGCCGATCAAATAAGATGCGGTAACGGGAGACCTCTTCCGGGAGAAGAAACAAGTCCCAGATGCACTTTCCCAGCACTTCCTCCTGAGAATAGCCCGTGGTCCGTTCGCAGGCGCGATTGAAGCGGATGATCGACCCTTCACGGTCAAGCACCACCACCAGCGCGCCCACGGTATCAAGAATGGCCGAGGCCACGTTGCGCTCTTCCTGGAGCTGCTCTTCAGTGCGCTTGAGATCAGTAATGTCAAAGGCCACGCCGTGGATAAAAGAGGGCCGGCCATCCTCACTGCGCATCATGCGCGCGTCACAATGGAACCAGACTACGCGTCCGTCGCGCGCCATCACACGGTAAGCGGAGCGCAGGGGCTTGCCGGAAAGAAACATCTGCGCTGCCTCAACACTCCAACGTTGCTTGTCCGCAGGATGGATCTGGCGATACCAGCGGACTGGATCTTCCAGCCATTCTTCGCGGGAAAAACCCAGCGCAGCCTCAATCTGGGGGCTGACGTAAGCTTCGCCAATGCCGCGGTCAAGATAGGCCATGAAGACGACTGCGGGAATCTGCTCCAGCAAAGCGCGATACTTGGCCTCAAGGTTTGGGTTCAGATCGTCGACGCTGGATTGTGGTCCCAGCCTAAGTCCTGACGACCCGAGGGAAGCAGAGCTTTCAAGCATGCCATCAATGAAGACGTTGGCCAGCTCTCCCAGTACGGCTTCAGCTTCGGTAAGTTCCCGCAGCTGGTCGTCTGAAAACTCGAACTGTTGGGCACTGCTCATGGGACAGAGTTACGCCAATAAAAAAGTTATTCTGTGACCCTAACAACCGCTTGTCTATCGCGTAAGATGCGACCAATGAAGGTCACGTCGTTGGGCGGTCTTTTCGGCGGCGCCAACTCGGCTCCTTATTCAGCGAGGCCTGGGTAAACCGGCGCAACGCGTGAATGGCCCGCCCATACGTTTGCACAGCGCTGGACGAAAGCAACGAACCCGGCGGCTGGTCCATGAAGGGCATGAATTTGTCAGGAAAACCTGGCATGGTGCAGCCGATGCAAATGCCGCCCACGTTCGGACAACCGCCAATTCCGCCCATCCAGCCCCGCTTGCCGACGTTGCATTGCACCACGGGCCCCCAGCATCCGAGCTTCACGATGCAGAGCGGCGAGCCGTATTCCTCCGCGAACTCGGCCTGCTCGTAATAACCGCCACGGTCGCAACCTTCATGAACAGTGGCGCCGAACAACCATTTGGGTCGCAGGGCGTCGTCCAACGCAATCATGGGGGCACGCCCCGCCGCCATATATAAGAGATACAACAAAGTTTCCATGAAGTTGTCCGGCTGAACCGGACATCCGGGCACGCAAACGATGGGAATGCCGGCTTTGGAGCGCCACTTCCATCCCAGATAATCAGGAAGCCCCATGCATCCAGTGGGATTACCCTCCATGGCGTGGATGCCTCCGTAAGTGGAGCAGGTCCCGGCGGCGATAATGGCCCAGGCATGGGGGGCTAGACGGTCAATCCATTCGCACGTGGTGATGGGCTGGCCGGTGGCAGAGTCTGTACCGAAAGAAGCCCAGTATCCTTCCTTCTTATTGGTCTCGTCGGGAATTGAACCTTCCACCACCAGGATGAACGGACTCAATTTGCCCTGGGCGGCAAAATGAAAGCGTTGCATGAATTCATCACCGTTTTCAATAGCAAGAAAAGGGTTTAGGAAGTTAACTTTTGGAATCCAGGGCAGGGCGCCGGTGACGATATCCTCGATGCTCGGCTGGGTGGCCGCCGTCATGGCGATGGTATCGCCGTCACAACCCAGGCCGGCTGTCATCCACAGAACATCAATCTCTGCGATCTCGGCGACCGGGCCGGCGGGCCGAGGCGACTTTTCCTGTTCCTGGCGGACAACTTCATTGCCCATACGGTCCGTTCCTCTGCGGAGGAGCTGGGAGCAAAGTTCTGCTGCCGACACACGTCAAGGTATTTTAACCCAAGACAACAAGACGGGGGTACACCGTAAGCCCGAACAAGACAAGGCCAGTCGATCAGACATGAGAAATTGGAAGGACTGGCAATCGCTCTACATGGTGCTGATTCTGATGTAGCGTTTGATGTCCGGCGCCATGGTTGCAACCAGTGCGATCACTCCCAATGACACTGCGCTCCAGATTAGCTTTTTCATTTCATCACCTCACGGTTAAGGAATCTGCGGTCAACTCGCACGGCCAGATCTGATCGGTATGATGCAGCGTTTGCGCGCCAGGTGGACCTGGCGCCGATTGTGAGCTTAAGTCATTCTGCATGCTGCATGGCGCCCCGGTTTGGAGGGGACGCCAGCGGCAGTCCAAAGGAAAACACTGAGCCGTGGCCTAACTGGCTGGTGACTTCAATGCGTCCGCCGTGGGCCTCAACAATGGCTTTGACGATGGCCAGCCCCATGCCCGTTCCCTGAACGCGATACCTCTGGCTTTGTCCACGATAGAATTTGTCAAAGATCATGGAGCGTTCCAGATCATCGATGCCGGCGCCGCGGTCGGCAACGCTGGTGATGAGCCGGTCATTCTTTACTTCGCTGCTGACGAAGATCGGCGAGCCGGCAGGCGAGTACTTGGCGGCATTCTCTAACAGGTGCTGCAGGACTTTCTTGATCCAGCCAGCGTCCATCACTGCCGCAGGCAGGCGCTCCGGCAATCTGACTTCGACCGGATGCTCGCCCAAGGCATGCTTTGATTCCGCCAGCGCGGCATCAATTGCTTCACGGACCTGCTGCGGCCGCAAATCGAGCTTTACTTCTTTTGCATCAAGCTGTGCCATCTCCACGGCTTCACCGATCACGCGGTTCAGCCGGTCACTCTCTTCTTCGATGACTGCCAACAGGTCTTCCTGTTGTTCGTTGTTCAGCTTTGTTCCGGAGCGTAGGGTGGTTACCGACGCTTTGATGGAAGTGAGCGGCGTACGGAATTCATGGGTAACGGAATCAAGCAGCGCCGAACGCAGGCGCTCGCCTTCGCGCGAGGCCTCGGTGTGGGTGAGGCGTT
>JBGPZS010000221.1:0-6620 GCA_041493865.1 Terriglobia bacterium | reverse complement strand
CGAATTTCACCACAGGAAATCAAAGTTGCTGCGGGGGGCCAACCTCTGGTGTTAGTGATTCCATCGCATTCTGCGGGACAGGAGAGACTCCGCCTACGTTAGTAAGTGGTAGAAAGCTCCTGAACAGAAGTCGAGCCATCCCTGAGGTTCTTCTTGTGGAAACCCCGCTAGTCCCCATGAAGAATCGTGACATCTGAGTTGCGCTCCTACCATCGCAAGGGAGTCTCTGGAACTGCCTCAAGATCCAGGAAAAGGCCGAGCTTTTAGGCACCCAGAACGATGAGCCCGCATAGCGAACATGCCAGCGGAAGAACCTGGAAGCTGACCTGAAAAGGGGAAGTATATGAAGGTTCGTCGAATGCTTTGTTCTCTATGCTTATTGCTCTTCGTGCCCGCAAGTATCGTATTCGGGCAGAGCGCATCAACCGCAACAATCGTCGGACAAGTAGTTGATCCACAAGGCGCCGTGGTCCCCGGTGCGACGGTCACAGCCACGAATCAGGCCACCGGAATCGGCCGCAGCGTGAGCACTACATCCACAGGCAATTACACCGTTCCCGGCTTGCAGCCCGGCACTTATACCGTAAGAGTAGAAGCCAAGGGCTTCGCCGCCGGCGAAGCAGGCAACATCACCCTCAATGTAGGCGATCAACGAGATCTCGGCTTCAAGCTGCGTGTGGCCGGTTCCACTGAATCAGTTGAAGTAACCACCGAAGCGCCGCTCATTGAGAGCACCAGAACAGACGTTTCTACTTCTGTGACCAGCCTCGACATGGAACGTTTACCCACCTTCGCCGCTGCGACCGGGGCCGTGAATGATTATGCTGCACTGGCACTCACCGCTCCCGGCGTAAGGCAGGACACCAGCGGCCTTACGACGGCGGACCTGATTGCTCCCGGATCTTTTAACAATCGCGGCAATCTCTATAACGTGGATGGCGCCAACATAACTGACCAACTGGTATCCGGTCGAGACAGCACCGGCGCATCGGTGGACGAGGTCCAGGAGTTCCAGGTCATTACCAACAGCTACGAAGCCGCGTACGGGCAGGCCACCGGCCTAGTCATGAATGTGGTGACCAAGTCCGGCACGAACTCGGTGCATGGTGAAGGTCATATGTATTTCCGCGGCCGCAACCTTGCCTCTTCGGATCCCTTTTACAACCTGGGATTCCTGGACCCTGCAACCGGCCTGATACCGCTCACTGAGACAAGGTGTCCGCTCAGCGTGCGCGGTACGAGCAACATTGCAGGGTGCGCACGGGCCCCTTTCCATCGCACCGAAGGGGGCTTTACCGTGGGCGGGCCATTCAAAAAAGACAAGCTGTTCTGGTTTGTCAGCTACGAGCTGAGCCAGCAGGCATTTCCGCTCACACTGACGCCTTTCGGAACCACCGTAACGGTTCCGCAGGGGGTGAATAATCTGCTCTATTCCGGCAAGATTGATTACAAGGTTTCGCAAAATAATACGCTTTCGATGCGCTATGCCGTAGACCGCTTCAGGTCCAGCAACGTTATCGTCCAGACAGGTACGAACGTTACGCCTGATGATCTCACCTCCAGCACGATCAACAATGCCAGCTTCAACGCCGGCTTCGTCTCATCACTAAGCCCCACTCTTGTCAATGAAGCACGATTCGTGTTCTACCGGTTTGTCACCAATACATCCGATAATACGGGCGTGCCGGGCGTCATCCATCCGGATGGCACCACAACCGGGGCCAACTTCTGCTGTCCGCAAGGAGGGCTGCAAAAGCGGTATCAGTACATCGACAATCTGACGTGGACGCACGGCAGGCACACCATGAAATACGGGTTCAACATCAGTTATTACCCGTGGAATTCGTTGTTCCCGCAATTTCACTTTGGCCAATACGTGCTTGATCAGAACGGCAACCCATCGAACTTCACCTTTGCGATTGGCCCGGGCGAAGTTACCTCAAAAGACAATATCTACGGCTTCTACGCCCAGGATACCTGGAAGATCACCAACAAGTTTACGCTGAATTATGGCCTGCGCTGGGACTATGAAGCGGGCGCATTCAAGGGCGGCAAGATCCACGGCCCGAACGGAACTTGCTTCCAGGGAAATGGACTGATTTCGGCCTGCAGCTCTGATCTTAATAACTTCCAGCCTCGCGTCGGGTTCACTTATGCACCGTGGCAGAAAACGCTCATCCACGCCGGCTTTGCCGAAACCACCATGCTGGCGTTCAACAACGTGGTGTTGGATTCGCTTAACTTTGACGGCACAACGCTCAATACCATTACCACCTCAGATCCCGCGGTGTTGGCGGCTTTCCCCAATGCTCCCAATCCCGCATTGCTGACCGGAAATGTTGCTTGCCCGCCTACGTGCGGCCGGGTCCGGCCAATTGCTGACAATCTGAGAAATCCTGAAATGCGCATGGTGAACTTCGGTATCCAGCAGCAATTCACCAAGACCCTGGTAGGCGAGATCCTATACATTGGACAATTCGGTTTTGGACTGTTCGGGGAGCGTGATGTCAACGCCCCTCCCTTGCTTCCGGACCCGGCGCATCCCGGATTCTTTTTCTACGGTCCGCGGCCCAATCAAGTCTTCGCCGCGATCCGCAACAATGAGAACTCTCGCACTTCACATTACAACGGCATGATCCTAAGTGCGCAGAAGAGGTTTTCCAACCACATACAATTCAACGCCAGCTACACCTGGTCGCACACGATAACCTCCAGCGAAGACTTTTTCGGCATCTCCGAGCCCGGCGATTTCGTGAACATCCGTCCCGAACTGGGCCCGGCTTACAACGATATCCGTCATGCCGTCAACATGGGAGTTGTGCTGGACTCAGGCAAATTCGCCGAGAATCGCTACCTCGGCTGGGTGGCGAACAATTTGGGGGTGAGCTGGATCGGTCAGATCCTCTCCGGCCGTCCTTATCCTCTCTCCACGGGTTCTTCTGAATTTGGGGACGGCAACAGGTTTTTCGGCGCCGGCAGTGAAACCCAGCAACGCCCGAATGTACTGCCGGATGGCACCATTTCCGTCGCAGGAATCGGATCATTCGACGGAAGCAATGCGAACTTCGGTCCCAATGCCGTGTCCGCTTGCATAACAGCCGGGCACCCAGCGGCCCAGTGCAATCTCATTGTGCAGAACACGTTCCTGGCGCCTGCAGGGGCAGATCCAAATGGCCCCATCGACGCATTCTCAGGTGACGTTGTTGATTTCCAACTGAGGAATGGAAATCTGGAGAGAAACGCGGCATTGGGGTCCCCCTTTGTTAAGTTCGACGCCTCTCTGCACAAGACGTTCACCATGCCCAAGTGGGAAAACCTGAAGCTGGACCTGCGGTTCGACGTCTTTAACATTTTCAACCATAGCAACTGGTCGTCGTTCAACAGCAATGACGTCCTGACGGCCCTGGCTCTGTCGCCGGATCCCGCGTGCACGAACTGCCAGCGGCTCAATGGCACGTTTGCCGGCGCGCAGGGCCAGATTCTCAACATCGCAGATTTGCGAAACGGCAAGATAAGTCCAAACCTCCTGGCCGGGAGCCAGACCTTCGGAGGCCTTGGCGATCCCGCAGCCGATGATCTGAATGGCATTGGTCCGAGAAAGCTGCAACTCTCATTCCACATGCGCTTCTAGATTCAGAGATCGCGAAACCAGAAAGGCGGGTCGAAAATGACCCGCTTTTCTTTGTGCAAATAGTTGTCCAAGCGTAAAACCGCGGGTTTAGCAAGGCGCGATTTTTGTTGCAATTCGCCCCATGTTCGCTTATAATGAGGGTAGTTCTGCCGGGAGCGGCGCCGGCGGAACGCTGCCAAAAGGTAAGTCGGTTGGCAATCCGGGGAAACCCAAAACGGCCTGCAACCCTACGGTCTGTGGGCCCTCGTTTAGCTCCCAGTTCCGTGGCCCCGGAGTCTTGGAGTCTGTCTTGTCAGGCAGACTTGGCGATTCGCCATTCCGGCCAGGGGGCCTAAGTGTGTCTTGAGGATTGCCAAAACTGCCAAGCTTCCACCCCAACAAGCCAAAACCGGGCTTGCCGGGGGCCCCGGTTGCCAAAATTGTCAATTTGAAAACCTTCAGCGGTAAGTCCCAACTAGACCCGCAGATTTAGTAACCCAAAATCGAGAACCGGAGCCACCCAGAGAGCGGGTGGCTTTTTTATTTCTGCCCATTCACGCGAAAAGCGGCGCGCGAACGGGGCCTTTTCTGCCCATTCACGCGCAAAAGCGGCGCGCGAACGGGGGCCTTGGAGAGAGAGCATGACGAAAGAAGAGATTATTGCGGCGATTCGAAGCTGCGCGGATGAGTTAGGCCGCGTTCCCACGGTGGCGAATTTGAAAGAGATGAGAAGGATCACCCTACGCACGATCAAACGCTTTTTTGGCAGATATGCGGATGCGCTGCGCGAAGCCGGCTTTGATCCGCATGGCTCAGGATACCAACTGGACCTGGAGACGCTGTTCAGGGACTGGGCCGCGATTGCGCGGAGGGCGGGAAAGCTGCCAAGCATTCTGGAATACAACAAACAGAGCCGGTACAGCGTGGGACCGCTGCTCACGCGATTTGGCGGATGGACGGAAGTGCCGCGCGGGCTGCTACAGTTTGCACGGGGGAGGGAACTGGAGAAGGAATGGGAAGATGTACTGAAGATGATGGAGGCGTACGAGAACATCAACAGATGCGCGGCCAAGAGTTCGAGTGCGGCGAACGGGAAATGCAAAAAGGAGAGGCCGGTCTATGGATCGCCACTTACGGCCGGAGCCATGGTGCACGCGCCGACGAACGAGATGGGGGTGGTCTATCTCTGCGGAATGATGGCCGGCCAGTTGGGCCTGGTAGTGACGCGGATGCAGGCGGAATTTCCCGATTGCGAGGTGATGCGCGAGGTGGAAAGCGGCAGATGGCAAAGGCTAAACGCGGAATTCGAGTATGAGAGCCGGAATTTTCTGATCCATCAACACGATCCGGAGGGGTGCGACATGATTATTTGCTGGGTACACAACTGGCCGGAGTGTCCGGAGGGTATTGAGGTAGTGGAGTTGAGCCGGGAGCTGAGGAGGTTGGCGGGAGACGGGCGCGGATGAGGGCGGATGGCAAACGGCAATTTCACCGCGGAGGCGCGGAGACGCGGAGAAGACAAAGGCCAAGACTTTTCAGCGTAGAGAACGCGGAGAAAACCAAGAAAACTAACATCTTTGAAACACAGAGGAACGGAGGAAGCGGAGGCAAGTAGGAATGGTGGCTAGCGCGATGCGGCAGCGGAGCAGATCCCTCATCACCTGCGCCTCGGCTCGGGGGTTCGGGGTGGTAAGTTCTGGTGTAACAATTGCCGCCTGGCAAAAGTTGTTCTTGTTCATCCCAAACCGGGCTGGTATTATTCGACACCCATCCAAACCACTTGAGGAGCTACAAGACCATGCTCAAAAGATTTGCGCTGTTACTGTATGCCTTCTTCTTCGGTGTACTGCCATTTGCATCGGCACAATCAGTTGAACTAGCCAAAGACTACTATCAGCACAGCTTGAATGAGAAAGCAAAAGACATACTGATCACCGTGCTGCATGGTGCGACGACAACTCCAGCTAACAAGGCGAAATGCCTCTATCTCTTAGGTCAAATTTCCTTTGACGAAGGTCACATCAAAGTGGCGCTGACAGACTGGCAAACTCTGGTGAAGGACTATCCAGCAACGCCTGAATCAAAGGAGATTGGAGCACGATTGGCGCAGTTGAATGAAAATGTCGCCAAACTATCCGATGCCAGTATTACCTCAGCTGTGGCCCGATCCTACATCTCGGATGGGGACTTCTGGGCCTCGCACGGGGAGCGCAAGTTCTCGATCGATTCATCCTGGCTTCCAATGGTAGAGCTGGCAACGGAATGGTACGACCGTGTCATCAAGGAGTTCCCAGGTTCTGATGCGGCTGAGCTTGCGTATGAACGAAAGCTATTCGCGTTAATTGGCTGGAAAGAAATAGGAAGTGACGGCGACTCATACGGCCTACGCAACAACTATCAAAAATACCTTCCCCAGGTGCTCGCAACATTCAACAGTTTCGAAGCTGCGTTCCCCAAAAGTTCCTCCTTGCAGGCTTTCCGGTATCAAATCGCGCAAGCTTATTGGGCGCATCGCGACTGGGCAAACGCCAGGACGTGGCTGCAAAAGATCGTCGATACAGGTGGCGGTGAGACTACTTTCTACACCGCGGCAGCGAAAGCTCGATTGCAGAAAGTGGAGTATTGAGACGGTGAATCTGATGTAAAGACCCTGTGAGCTGCCGTATGCGTGCCTTTGCGAAGTAAGCCAGTCCCGCTTGAGCGGGACTGGAGACCACAACCCATAGCGGAGGCGGTAAAATATTTGCGCTCAGGTGGCCCTACGGCGCTCACTTCTTCAAATCCCCACCAGGACTTGCGTCCTGGGCTCAACCATTCCGCCCTCAAAATTGCTTTCCGGTTCAACGGGGTGGAGCAGGCCTTTAGGCCTGCGGTAAAGCTGCTACCATTGTCGGCTTCAGCCGCTGAGGTGACCTTTGACCATTCCTCATCGAGGCACAACAACTGAATCCACTTATTTTGTCACTGCAAATGTGTTCCAGAAAAAGAGCCTTTTCCAGGTGGAGAAAAT
>JBGPZS010000471.1:0-3644 GCA_041493865.1 Terriglobia bacterium | reverse complement strand
GCTGGCCGCGGCCACAGGCGCTTTGGCTTTGGGTGCCGGCTTTTGCTGCGCGCTCAGGCTGACAATGCCGGGGCTTGCGATCATCAGCGCCAGGAACAGGCCCGCGATTTTACTCATTGACTTACTTCTCAAGGTGCCTCCATGATGAAACCAAAAAATTGAGACCAGCGAAAACCGGAACGCCCAAGGTTGTAGCGAACTCAAGGTTTGTGTTTTCCAGCAGCTTGTCGCTTGCGCTTCTCTAGACGAGCAGCGAAAATGTGCAACAGGAAGTTTTCAAGTTCTGGGGTCTGGCCTAATGATAGCAGGGTAGGTGGCGAGCTTCACTCAATGAAAGTGTGTTTTTTTGTAAACCAGCAACTCCTCTAACGTTTACCCGGGCGGGCCGTCTAAAGTCATGGGTAAGTGTTTGCGGCAACGGTGGCTCCCTGAGGCTGGAGCGGACCCTAAGGCGCGCCGAATTCAGATAAAGGCCTTGCTGCCGACGATCAATTCCCTGAAGCTGCCGACGTAGTACATCCAGGCGTCTGGAATAGTGGTCATCCCGTTTACGTATCTACGTAGCGGCACCGTAAGCGCAGGGCTTGCCGCCTGTGTCCGCCAGCATGCCACTGAGGGGATGAAGATCGAGCGGCGGTAGTAATCGTAGCGGCCCCGCCTGTCGATGGCCCTCGGATTTTCAAATCTGCTACTTCCAGTTCTTCTCCGCTCCTGCAAGAATTCCGGCAAAAACCTCAATGCCGTCCCACAGGTTTTGCAGGCGCAGGTTCTCGTTCGCGCCATGCTGGTTGTTGTCGTGGTTGGCAATCGGCAGTCCCACCACCGGCGTCTTCAGCACGTCAGTAAACAGGTACATGGGCACGCTGCCGCCCAGCAGCGGCATCTTGATGATCGGCGCTCCCAGCGTCTGCTCGATAGTGTTGATCACCGGCCGTACCGCGGGATCGTCCATCGCGGTGCGCGCAGCCTTGTAACCCGGGCCCCAGCTCACTTTGATGACTTTGGCGTGCTGGCGGCGTGTCTCCAGGTCCGGCGCCTCGCGCACGATGTAGAAACCCTGCTGCGTGATGAATTGCTCCGCCAGTTGGTGGACTCTCTCCGGGGTCTGGTTCGGCACCAGCCTGAAGTCGAGGGACGCCTTGGCCGTTGTGGAGATGGCGTTCTGCGCTTTGTCTTCCACGTGCCCGGCCTCAATGCCGCGAATGTTCAACGCCGGCTGCGTGATAGCCAGCGGCAGTCGGGCTCCGGCGCTCTCCGTCCAGGCCAGGCCCAGCTCCTGCTTGAGCTGCGTGTCCACGTCCGGACTTTGCGCAATGGCCTGGCGCTCGGCTTCGGTGAGGGCGCGCACATCATCATAAAAACCGGGAATCAGGATGTGAGAGGTTGCGTCGCGCATGTGCGCCAGCAAGTCCACCAGCACGGCCACGGGGTTAGGCGCCCAGTTGCCGTAATGGCCGTCATGCAGAACGCGCGCTGGCCCGTAGACGGTCAATTCAAGGTCGGTCACGCCGCGCGCGCCGAAATAAAGCTGCATGCGCCGCGTCTGGTTGACCGGGCCGTCGCTCAGGACCCACATGTCGCCTTTCAGCAAATCAGCGTTCTGGCGAAAGACCTCTGCCAGATGCGGTGAGCCGGCCTCTTCCTCGCCTTCAAAAAACACTTTCAGGTTCACGCTTATGGGAATGTGGGCCGCGCGCAAGGCGTCAATCGCAGTGAGTAGGGCCTGGATCGGCGCTTTGTCGTCACTGGCCGAACGCGCGTAAATACGCCACTCCGGATTCAGAGGCGCCTTCAGCGACTCCAGTGGAATCGTCTTACCTTCCACCGGCCCGTCGCGAAGCACCGGCTGCCAGGGATCGCTGGCCCACTGCGCCTTGTCCACCGGCTGGCCGTCATAGTGGGCGTAGAACAACAACGTGTGTTTCGCGCCGGGCGAGGTAAGCTCGCCATAGACCACAGGCGAGGCCCCGGGAACGTTCAGCGCCAGCGTGTCAAAACCGCGTTGGTCCAGCATATTGCTGATGAATGAAGCGTTGGCCAGGATGTTGGCCCGGTCGCTGGCCACGTTCGGCAACGAAAGCAGTTGGGCATACTTGCGTACGATCTCTGCTTCATTCATCTGCCGGTATTCGCGCACCAGGTTGCGTACGGACTGAGGTGAGTGGTCCTGCGCCGATGCCAAGCCGGCGGCAACGCACAGCATTCCCGCAATCACGACCCATCGGCTGTGTTTGAGCATGGCTGTAATGATAAAGCAGAACCTTGCTCAAAAAATCCTGGACTGCATCGGTCAAAGGCTAGTGACGACAATGAGACTCAGCGAAATGTTCGAGCCAACAGGCCAAAGAGGCACCCAAGAGGAATGACAATGAAAAACGCCCCAATGAGTTTCATGACCAACTGCACACGCTTGTCTTGAAGGTCAACTTCTGGGTGATCACGTAAGCGATCACGCAAAAAGTAGCGGGCGGCGCCAGAGGGATTCACTATCACCCAAACGCCTACTGGAGCAAAAATAACCAGAATCACAACACAGGCCACGATGTCGCTCGTTTTCACGTCATCGTCCCGCTTACTTCCGCTTTGCCTTCTTGGCAGCGGGCTTCTTCTTGGGCGCGGGCTTTTTCGGCGCAGGCTTCTTGGTTGCAGTCTTCTTGGCGGGCGCCTTCGCAGCAGGCTTTGCTGGGGCCGCCTTCTTCGCCGGAGCGGGAACAGGTTTTTGTTTCGCCGCCGTCGCGGGTTGTTTGGCAGCAGCCGCGGATGGAGCCGTGCTCTTAACCGGCTCAGCCACGGGCGCTGTTGGCGCAGGTACAGCCACGCCGGCCAATGCATTCTTTGGCTTGCGTCCGCGCTTCTTGGGAACTTGATCTCCGGGCGCAGCAGGAGCAGCGCCGGCATCTTTCTTGCCTCGTCCGCGACGCGGCGGCGGGGGAGGCGGCGGCGGTTCCGGCGGGGAGTATGGTTCCAGGAACTTCACAATTTCCGTGTGTGAGCGCAGCTTGCCGTCCAGCAGCAGCAGGAAGGACTCATCCTGGATTTTCTTGTACTCCGGATGCTCCGGCGTAATGCGCATCTCCGCCATTTCCGGGAATGGAAGTTTCTGCCGTACCGGCGGCCACTTGGTAAGGAAATTCTTGATCTTCTGTTCCACGGCTGAAGCTCGCGGCGTAATGGCGTTGAACAGCAGCGCGTCTGGACGGTTGGCCATCAGGAATTTCCAGGTCTGTGACGGCAGGGCCAGGTCGCGCGCCATCAGCTTCTTGGCAAAGTCCTTGGCATCGTCTTCAAGGTGCTTCCAGCGTTCGACAAAGCCCTTATTGACAATCTGCTTCTGCATGGCCGAGACGTCTTTATCGCCCAGCTTACGGGTAAGAAAGTGCATAGTGATCGTGCTGGCATCCGGGTTCAGGCCGATCTCCTGCATCTGCTGCTTTACCTTGAACAGCTGGGTCAACCCTGACGAATCCACCTTGGAAACCGAAAGGTGCGGCGCCAGGATCTTAAGCCAGCTTTCCTTTTCCAGCGCCTTCAGCACCTCTATAGGATTGTCTTCATGCGCCAGTTGTTCAATCTCATGGCCCAGCGCGCGGTCGGAGACGTTCTCGATGTAGTTGTTTTCTTTGGCCGCGTCATACCGGGCCTGG
>JBGPZS010000510.1:0-3208 GCA_041493865.1 Terriglobia bacterium | reverse complement strand
TCCTGCTGGCAGCCACATTCACGGCGATAGGCATTCATGAACTCTCGCATGCCCTGGTCGGCGTCGCGGTTGGCTTCCGCTTCAACTCTCTGCGGATCGGACGGCTGCAGTTTGATCGTCCTTTCCGCATCTCGCTCTACCGTGGAAGAGGCACGGGTTCAGGCGGATGGGCGAGCCTGTTTCCCGTCAAGCAGAACAAACTGATTTTGCGCGCGATTGCCATGCTGCTGGCGGGGCCCGCCTCCAACCTCATATCCGTTTGCGTGTTGGCCCTGTTGCCGTACTCCAAAGGGATGTTTTCCGCTCTGTTCATCTACATCTCGCTGATGCTGGGCTTGATGAACCTGGTCCCGCTTCGTGGCCGCGCCGTGATTTCTGACGGCGGGCGGATCCTGATGCTGCTCAAAAACCGCGCGCGCGGCGAGCGCTGGCTGGCCATGCTGAAGCTTCTGGAAGAAATGAGAACTGGCGTGCCTCCGGAGAAGATGACGCCTGAGTTCATCGCAAAGGCCGTGGCCATTGAGGACAAGTCTCCGGACACGGTGGTGGCTTTCGCGCTCGGCTACGCAGCGGCCTTCTGGCAGCGCAAAGATGATGAAGCAGCACTCGCCTTGGAGACGTGCCTGCGCCATTGTAGCCTGGCTGCGCCATCGCAACGACAGGGGCTGATGAGTGATGCCGCGGTCTTTCAGGCCCACCGCAGGAAACGCATCGACCTGGCAGAGCAGTGGCTGGCGGATATTCCCGAAAAAACGGAGTTTCCATGGCTGCGCTCTCGGGGCGAAGTCGCAATCCTTGGTGTCAAAGGCGATATCTCGGGCGTATTGAAGAAACTGGATGAAATGGAAAAGATGATCCTGGCGTTGCCCAATGAAGCACTACGGGAAATATCGCTGCGGGGCCTGCGCCGATGGAAAACCGAGATGCAGGGCGTAAGTTGACAGCGTTCCTGATAGTGGCACTGTGTCCTGCTCAGGCTTGATATAATTTCGCATCGGGTCCCGCGTACTTCCTCACGCAAAAGGCGGATTTATGAAAAAATCAATGGTTGTCCTTTTTCTCCTGATGAGCACATTCCTGAACGCAGAAGACAAGACCGCCAACGGCGCGACCACAGCGCCGGCGCCACCCCCACCGCCTCCGGTGGCAAAGACCGTCCACACTGAGAACCACATCAACGGCGGCAAGCTGGTGGACGACTACCACTGGTTGCGCGACAAGTCCAACCCTGCGGTGGCGCAGTACCTGGTTGGCGAGAATGCCTACGCTGACGGCGTGATGAAGCCGACCGCAGCCCTGCAGCAGAAGCTGTATGACGAGATGGTGAGCCACATCAAAGAGACTGACGTCAACGTCCCTTACAAAGATGGCGGCTACTTCTATTACTCGCGTTGGGAGAAAGGGCAGCAGTACCAGATCTTCGCCCGCAAAAAAGGCAACCTGGAAGCAGCGGAAGAGATCACGCTGGACGTGAATGAACTGGCCAAGGGCCAGCCCTTCATGTCGCTGGGCGCGTATGACGTGAGCGATGACGGCAATTTGCTGGCGTATTCCACTGACAATACCGGCTTCCGCCAGTACAAGCTGCGCGTGCGCGATCTGCGGACGGGAAAAGATTCTGAAGTCATCGCGGACAAAGTCGGGTCCGTGGCCTGGGCCAATGACAACAAGACGCTCTTTTACAGCGTGGAAGAAGAGAAGACCAAGCGCCAGTACCAGCTGTACCGGCATGCGCTGGGGTCGCAGACGGGCAAAGACGACCTGGTCTACGAAGAGAAGGATGAGCGCTTCAATGTGGGCGCGGGAAAGTCGCGCAGCGGCAAGTACATTGTTTTGCAGATCGGCAGCCACACTACCTCTGAAGCCCGGTTCCTTGATGCCTCTGATCCCAAAGGCGAGTGGAAGCTGATTGCGCCACGCCAGCAGGATGTTGAGTACTATCCTGACCATCACGGCGACCAGTTTTTAATCCGCACCAATGACAAGGGCCGCACGTTCCGCCTGGTGACGGCGCCCATCAGCTCGCCGGGAAAAGAGAATTGGAAAGAGATCACTCCTGTCCGCCCGGACGTGATGCTCAATGACATTGAGATTTTTGAGGATTTCTATGTGCTGGCGGAGCGCGAGAACGGCTTGCCGCAGTTAACCATCGTCAATTTCGCCAGCGGCGAGAAGAAACGCATTACCTATCCGGAGCCGGTTTATACGGCCTTTGTCCAGACAAACCGCGAGTACAAGACGAACAAACTGCGCTATGCCTACCAGTCGCTGGTTACTCCGGCCTCAGTGTTTGATTACGACGTGGACAGGAGCACATCCACGTTGCTGAAGCAGACCGAAGTGCCCGGCGGATTCGATGCATCCAAGTACGGGTCCGAGCGCGTGTGGGCCACGGCGAAGGATGGTGTGAAGGTCCCCGTCTCCATTGTCTACCGCAAGGATTTAAAGAAGGCGGACGGATCCAATCCTCTTTATGTTTACGCGTATGGGTCTTACGGCAGCATTTTGCCGGTCACCTTCAGCTCAAGCCGGCTTTCTTTGCTTGACCGTGGAGTTGTAATGGCTTATGCGCACATTCGCGGCGGCGGCGACATGGGCAAGCCGTGGCACGATGCCGGGCGCATGATGAACAAGATGAACACCTTCACTGACTTCATCGCCTGCACCGAATACCTGGTGGCAGGCAAATACGGCGCGCGCGACAAGATCGCCATTGAAGGCGGATCCGCGGGCGGGCTGCTGATGGGCGTGGTGACGAATCTGCGCCCGGACCTGTTCAAGGTGGTGGTGTCGCACGTGCCTTTCGTCGACGTGATGAACACCATGCTGGATGCGTCATTGCCGCTGACCGTGCCGGAGTACGAAGAATGGGGCAATCCCAACGAGAAGGCGGCGTACGATTACATGCTGAAATACTCGCCCTATGACAATCTGAAGAAAGGCGCTTATCCTGCGCTGCTGGTGAAGACTTCATTCAATGACAGCCAGGTAATGTATTGGGAGCCGGCGAAATACGTGGCCAAGCTGCGCACGCTCAAGACCGACAAAAACGTGCTTCTGCTCAAGACCAACATGGCCGCCGGGCATGGCGGGGCATCGGGCCGCTACGAGCGTTTCAAAGAAGTTGCGTTCGACTATGCGTTCATGCTGATGCAGCTTGGGGTGGAGAAGTAGGTAGTACTCAGTTGTCAGCAAGTATATGCAATAG
>JBGPZS010000478.1:0-3544 GCA_041493865.1 Terriglobia bacterium | reverse complement strand
TCGGCGATGCAGCCGGTGCGCTTTTCGAATTCGTCGCGGTCAGCCTGGGTCCACCAGTTGGTGAGGTTTCCTTGAGCATCGAATTTGCTGCCCTGGTCGTCAAAGCCATGCGTGAGCTCATGACCGATGACCACGCCGATGCCGCCAAAATTCACTGCATCATCCGCATCCCTGTCAAAGAACGGCGGCTGCAAGATGCCGGCGGGGAAGTTGATGTCATTATTGGCAGGGCTGTAGTAGGCATTTACCGTGGGCGGCGTCATGCTCCATTCTTTTTTATCCAGTGGTTTGCCAACCTTGCCGAGGTTACGTTTGATTTCAAACGACCGCGCTCTTTGCGCGTTGCCAAGAAAATCGCCGCGCACGATCTTTATTGTGCCGTAATCGCGCCACGTATCAGGGTAGCCGATCTTATTGGTAATCGCGTTCAGCTTGACCGCCGCCTGCTTCTTGGTTTCAGGGGTCATCCAATCCAGTCCCTGGATGTCCTGGCCCAGCGCTTCTTCCAGCGCATTCACCATCTTGAGCATGCGCTGTTTGCCTTCCGGCCCGAAGGTTTCGTCCACATAGGGCTTGCCCAGCGCTTCGCCCAAGAGGCCGTCAGTGACCTGGACGCAACGTTTCCACCGCGGCTGCATCTCTTTTTGACCACTGAGATACTGTCCGTAAAAACTAAAATTCTCTTTTACAAACGGTTCAGAGAGCGTTTGCGACGCGGCCCTTACTGTATGCCAGCGCAGATAAGTCTTCCAGTCATCCAGCGGCACCGACTCCACCACTCCATTGACCTTCTGAAAAAAATCCGGTGGAACCACGTTGACTTCAGAAAAAGCCGGTGCGCCGGTGGAAGCAAAGAAGCGTTCAAAGCGGAAATTCGGGGCCAGCGCGGCCAACTCTGCCACCTTCATCTTATGGTCGCGGTTCTTGGGGTCGCGCATCATCACGCGCTTAAAAGCAGCGTCAGCCAGCTTGGTTTCTATGTCCATGGCGGCCTGCGCCTCTTTCTTGGCCGTGGCATCGTCATCGCCGAGAAGGACGAACATATTCGCCATGTGCTCCAGATATTTTTGCCGCGTTTCCTGAGATTTGGGGTCTGATTCAAAGTAATAGTCGCGATCAGGAAGCCCCAGTCCACCCTGGCCTATATTGGCAATCTGCATACTGGCATTGTGCAGATCAGGAGTGGCGCCAAAAGAAAACAAGGCCGGCACGCCAAGGGAATGCAGGTAGGCAATCGTCTCCACAAGCTGGTCCTTGTTCTTGATCGCGGCAATGCGGTCCAGTTCCGGCTTCAAAGGGGCCCTGCCCTTGGTGTTGACTGTGGCCTCGTCCATGCAGGACTGATACATGTCGCCAATCTTCTGCATCACCGGCGTGCGCTTGGGATCGTTGGTGGACACCTTCTCCAGAATGTTGTGCAGGAACTGACGATTGTAATCGGCCAGTTCGTTGAAGCGGCCCCAGCGTGACTGGTCAGAGGGAATAGGATTGTTCTTGCGCCACGTGCCGCAAGCATATTGATAAAAGTCATCGCACGGGTCCACGGTCTTGTCCATGGCGCCCAGATCGTAAGACTTCGGTCGTGCAATGGTCTTTTCGCCGGAAGCCGCGGCGGTGGTTGCGGCAACGTTCTGAACAGCAGCTGCGGCGGGCGCTTTCGCGGACTTCTTACCAGGAGCGCCGCCGGTTTGCGCAACGGCACTTACCACCCCCAGGATCAACGGTAAAGCTCTTCTCCAAAACATGGTTCCCCCGATTATTAAAGATTTCTCAAAACTGGAAAGTGTATGCCGATTTTCCCGGCCTGTACAGCCAGACCCTCCAGTTTGGAAGCCTTTGGCCGCTTGCTTTCCTCCGACTAAGGTAATTTTGCGCGCGCGATTTCCCTATTCCTTAGGAAATCAAGTTGCTACACTATTAACCCCAAACCCCAATGCTCTACCCACCTAAAACCGCCCCGTCGACGCACGTGTCTGAGGACGAGGATGTGCCCGGGAGCGGTCCGGCCAGAGGCGACCAGGTTGATCTGGTCATCCGCAGCGCCGTTTTGCAGCGGGTGATGAAACTGGCCGAGAAGGTAGCACGCCATCCGGCGGCCGTTCTGATTGTGGGCGAAACCGGCACGGGCAAGGAGATGATTGCGCGCTCCATTCACAACCATTCGTTGCGCTGCAACAATCCCTGGGTGGATGTGAATTGCGCGGCCATTCCTGAACACCTGGTGGAGAGCGAGTTGTTCGGCTATGAGAAAGGCGCTTTCAGCGGCGCCGACGCCATGAAGCCCGGTTTCTTCGAAATGGCCAATAAAGGAACTCTCTTCCTTGACGAAATCGGCGATCTTGATTTGAAGATCCAGGTCAAGCTTCTGCGCGTGCTCGATGGCGTGCCTTATTACCGGCTGGGCGGCAACAAAAAAGTCAGTGTGGATGTGCGCGTTGTGGCCGCTACCAATCATGACCTGGAAAATCTGGTGCGCGCCGGACGCTTTCGCAGCGACCTGTATCATCGCCTGGCGCAATTTAAGCTTGAGGTCCCGCCACTGCGCGAACGGCCGGAAGACGTGATGGGGATCGCCGAACAGGTTTTGCACCAGCATTATCCCGAGTCTCGCTTCAGCCATGACGCCGTGGACGCCCTCCTTTCTTATGCCTGGCCCGGCAATGTGCGCGAATTGAAGAACGTTGTCTTCGGCGCCGTGCTGCAGGCCAAAGACGCGCACTTTGAAATCACCGCATCGGACCTGCGTTTCCCGGATTCGGTCAGCGCCAGCCGCCGCAGCCCGCCGGAGGCAGACCTGGACCAGGTAGAAAAAAGGGCCATTTTGCAGGCGCTGGAGAAAAGCGGCGGCAATCAGGGCAAGGCCGCTGAAGCTCTTGGCATTTCCCGCCGCACCTTGATTCGCAAGCTCAAGGCCTACCGTGAAGCAGGACTGGAGGACTCGTCCGGAACTTTAAGCCTGAGCCAGCAGCGTTACTACCGCGCCCAACTCGAACTGCCCATCAAGATGAAATATGCCGGCGAACAATTCGATGCTGTCCTCCTCAATGTAAGCGCCGGTGGAGCAGGTACCAAGACTGAAAAACCTCTCAAGTCCGGCGCTCCCGTCGCGCTGATCTTTCCTATTCCCGGCATCAGCGAAGACGCCGCCGAATTTCCCGGACGCGTTACCTGGACCAACAAAGGCGGTCAGTACGGAATCCAGTTTGGCGATCTTCCCGCGTCCTTGCGCACCGGTCTGCAACGCTGGCTGCGCGCCGAAATGAAAAAAGACGGCTGGGACGTGGAGATGAGAGCGTAGTCGTGCCGCCGAGATTTCCAACCCAGCAACCCACGTCTAGGACGCGCATTCCGCCTGCGATCCCTGCCCGGCGAAAAACGTGAGCGTGGCGCTCTCCGTAAAGCAGCGCCTGTCGCTTCAGTCTCTGCCGCTCGCGCTCCGAATGACCCAGTGAATATGGCGTGTTCGGCCCACCTGACATCGTTCCGTCCCTGTCCTTTCACCCTCCGTATTTTCCAATCAGCACGCCGGCCACCGACACCACCG
>JBGPZS010000499.1:0-3299 GCA_041493865.1 Terriglobia bacterium | reverse complement strand
CGATTGGCGACACAGCGCGGTCAAGCCAGAACTGCAGGCTACATTCTTCTGCGTATGCCGTGTTACGAACGGCATGGGACACGCGGAGGGTGCCGGTGCCTGGCCAAGCCCGGCTGTCTGGCCTTTTTTATTTTCACACGAGCGCGATTTGGTAGATTCTCTACATGGCAAAACAGGTCCCTCACGGTATACGCGGCCAGGCAGAAGAAACGGTGGAGCACCGGCACACGCTCAGCTATCACAATGCCGCGCTGCCGCCAATCTATTCCACACCTAACATGATCGGACTGATGGAGTGGGCGGCCGCCAATGCCATGCTGCCGTTTCTGGATGAAGGCGAGATCAGCGTAGGCACGGCCATCAACATCGAACACCGCGCCCCGACCACGATTGGCGCCCGCGTGAAGACCGAGGCGGTGCTGGAATCGAATAATGAGCGCTTTTACATTTTCCGCGTGACCGCTCACAACGGCGTGGCGGAGATCGGCCGCGGTACTGTGACGCGTGCGATCGTGAATCCGGCCAAAGTGGCGGAGAGGCACGCCAAACGGAGCACGTGAGTAGATGCTGTTGCCTTTTTTGCGTCTGATCAGCCCTGCCGCTCATCTCAGTAAAGTAGTCTGAGAAACTTCTCATCACGAAGGAGCAGGCTTTGTTCGTTGGTCATTACAGCGCCAGCTTCGCGGGAAAAGCCGCGGAGAGGCGCATTCCTCTTTGGGTCTTATTCATCGCCGTGCAATTCATCGATGTGCTTTGGGGCATCTTCGTCCTTCTGGGGATTGAAAAGGTGCGCATCGTGCCCGGATTTACGGCGTCAAACGCGTTGGACCTGTACTACATGCCTTATACGCACAGCTTGCTGGGCGCGCTCTGCTGGTCAGTGTTCGCGTATGTTGTATGCCAGCTTGCCCCTGCGCTGCGGGGAAAGCGTGCGGGCCTGATTGTTGCTGCCGCGGTGTTCTCGCACTGGATTTTGGACCTGATCGTGCACCGCCCCGATCTCGCGCTCTATGACAGCGTGGGCAAGATGGGATTTGGATTGTGGAACTATCGTGGAGCAGCGTTTGCCCTGGAGATGGCTGTGTTGTTCGGCGGCGCAGCGCTCCTTTATCGAACCGCGGCACACAAAGCGCGGATGGCCGGCTTTGTTGTTTTTCTGGCTGCTGTACAGGTGTTTAACACTTTCTTCTTTCCGCCACCGAAGAGTGATCACGCCATGGCGATCACGGCTTTGGTTCTGTATGTTGTGTTGACGCTGATAGCATGGTGGGTGGAGCGCGGCGAATTTCAACCTGACCTGGTATTGTCCGCAAAAAAAGCTGCATAGCTCTACAAGCCCATCCCGCAAGCTCTGGAGCAGGCTCGCTCGCTTCGCCGCAATGACACCAAACTTGTAACATATAGCTCGTGACCCTCCCCTTCACCATTCAATCCCAGGCCGGCGCAGCCCGTTGCGGGCGCATCCAGACTGCTCACGGAGAAGTCGAAACACCTGCTTTCATGCCTGTCGGCACGGCGGGGACAGTAAAAGCCGTGCCACAAGACGTTTTGGAAGACCTTGGTTCTGAAAATCTGGGCGCGCAGATCATCCTGGGCAATACCTATCATCTGTATCTGCGGCCGGGACACGAGCTGGTGCGCAAGCTGGGTGGACTGCACAAGTTCATGAGCTGGGAGCGCGCTCTGCTCACCGACTCCGGCGGCTTCCAGGTCTTCAGCTTGAGCGACCTACGCAAGGTGAGCGAGGAAGGTGTAAGGTTCCGCTCGCATCTGGACGGCACTTCGCATCTGTTTACTCCCGAGCGCTCAATGGAGATCCAGATCGCGCTAGGAGCCGACATCGTGATGGCCTTCGACGAATGCACAGAGCATCCGGCAGAGCGCGAGCGGGCGCGAGCTTCGATGGAGTTGACGCTACGATGGGCGCGGCGATCTAAAGAATACTTTGAAGCCCACAAGCAGGAAGCGCCGTGGAGTTCTGGAGCCGTCCCCCCCAATCTTTCCCCTTCCCAGCACGCGAAACCCGCGCGCACTGGAGAGCTGAAAAGGATGGGGCACCCAACGGCACCCGCGTTGTTTGGCATTGTGCAGGGAGGCATGTACTCCGACCTGCGGCGGGAATCGGCGGAGCGGACGGTGGAGCTGGATTTTCCCGGCTACGCCATTGGCGGGCTGAGCGTGGGCGAATCGCGGGCCAAGACACAGGATATGATTGCGGCCACGCTGGAAGTGCTACCAAAGGACAAGCCGCGGTACGTTATGGGTGTGGGATATCCGGAGGAAATCGTACAGTATGCCGCGATGGGCGTGGACATGATGGATTGTGTGCTGCCGACCCGGGCAGCCCGGCACGGCCTGTTGTTTACCTCAGAAGGGCGGATCAACATCAAGAACGCGCGCTACGCCCAGGACCAGGGGCCGGCTGATCCCAAATGTGCCTGCCGGGTCTGCTCGCGTTACACCCGCGCTTACCTGCGGCACCTTTATGTCTCGGCAGAGCCGCTGGCCGGGGTGTTGAACACCATGCACAATCTGGCGTTCTACCTTGACACCATGCGGGCAGTACGTCATGCTATAACGCTTGGGGACCTCTCAGGAATGCTGTCAGGAAATGTGTCCTTGGCCTGAGCTCCCCTGATTCAGGCGTCAAGAGAACCTCCGAATTACTCCGGCACCAGCGTGTCATGTGCGGAGTCCCGGGCGGGATTTGATCAGCGGTCACAAATCAGGGTGTAGCTCTCCCACTCCGTGAGGGCGGGTGTGCGTGCGGCTGTGAAGGCTAACTTTGCATGATGAACAATGCGACCAGTTTTTTTCTGTTTCAGGGCGGATCCGCGGGCGGTGGCCTGGGCATCTTCCTGTTACTCCCCTTGCTTTTTATCTTTGCAACGTTTTATTTTCAGCAGCGCAAGCAGAAGCGCTGGCAGGAAGTCATCAACAGCCTGAAAACGGGCGACCGGGTGACGACCAGCGGCGGAATTCGCGGCCAGGTCATCGCGCTCAAGGACGATGCCGTTCATCTGCGCGTACCACCGGACAACCTGCGGCTGGAAATTGCCAAGACCTCGATCACAGCCATCAATCGTGAAGAAGAAGAAAAGAAATCATCGTAAAAGAAGTGACGCTTAGAACATGCAGAAGAACCTACTCGTAAAAACCGGACTGATTGTCGCCATCCTGCTCGTTTTTCTTTACGGCATGCTGGGCATTCCCAAAAGCCTCAGCGGGCAAGGCCTGAAACAGGCCCTGCTGGAGAGGATCCACCTAGGCCTGGACCTCAAAGGCGGAACCCACCTGAT
>JBGPZS010000579.1:0-2491 GCA_041493865.1 Terriglobia bacterium | reverse complement strand
TTGCCATCATGACCGCGCTCGGCGCCCGCCGCAGTGACATAGTCAGAACCGTTGCTGCGCCAGGTTTAATCCTTGTGCTGTTTGGCGCCATGCTAGGGATTCTCGCGGCATATGGGGGAATACGCCTGGTCGTAGCGCTGAAGCCAGGCGACATGCACGCAGTCGAGCGCATTGTTCTTGACACACATGGCCTGGTCTTCGCGACCCTCACCTTCGCGGGCGTCGTCTCCCTGGTTGCCATTCTGCCTGCATGGCTCACCAGCCGCGGTGATTTGAACATTGCGCTGAAGCGCGGCCCCGGACTGCGCATAACAACCAAGCCGCGGTCCCTTAACCGTTCCATTCTTGTGTCTGCCGAGGTCGCCATAGCATTAGTGCTTGCCATCGGATCAACACTGCTCGTGCGCAGCTTTCAGCGTCTGCTCCGTGTGAATCCCGGGTTTGGATCGCAGCGTACCCTTACTGCTCATTTGTCGCTGCCTTTTCCACGCTATGAAAGTCGCGAAGACCAGGCCCGTTTCTGCGACCGGCTTGTTCAGGGATTACGATCGCTCCCTCAAGTTGAAGCTGCCAGCCTGATTGACAACATGCCCCTTTACGCAATTCGATATGCTCCCTTCGAGGTAGAAGGCCGTCCCGTTCCTCAACCAGGCGATGCCCCAACCGCGGATTATGCGAACCTCACGCCAAACTTTTTTCAGACGATGGGAATCCCTCTGCGCAGCGGGCGCCTGTTCACGGACTCAGATGTACAGGACAATGCCGGCAAAGTCGTGATCGTCAACGAGACGCTGGCACGTAAACTATGGCCTCACGAAGACCCGGTGGGTAGCCATATCCGTTCGTTCGACAGCCCTCCAGGTCCTTGGGCAACAGTCGTGGGCGTCGTGGGCGATTTTGTCCAATTCAATGTCGATACTCCTCCCCGGCCCGAGCTATTTTGGCCCGCAAAGCGGATGAGGAACATGTCAGTTGTCGTCAAAACAACAGGGGACCCGTGGATCGTGTCTGCAGCCGTGAAGAAAACAGTCTGGGAAGTTGACAAGGACCAGCCCATCTCAGACGTGCAGACTGTGGAACAAATCCTGCGACACAGTACCTCGCAAGCCCGCTTCAATATGTGGTTCCTTACCATTTTTGCAGGTCTGGGGATACTGCTCGCCCTGGTTGGCGTATACGGGCTCATCTCATATCTGGTGTCATCCCGCATAAGAGACATCGGCATCCGCTTGGCTCTGGGCGCGCAAAAGAAGCATGTGTTCTTGTCCCTGCTCCGTCAAACGCTTCCTTTTGTTGCCATCGGAATCGCTCTTGGACTGGGGCTCTCCGCGCTCTTTGCCAAACTGATGAGCGCCCTGCTCTTCCACATCGCTGCCCTTGACCCTGTTACCTACGTGATCGCGCCCGTTGCAATATTTGCTCTCATGCTCCTTGCTGTCCTGTTTCCCGCCAGGAAAGCGACCGAAGTGCATCCGGCGAGCGTATTACGGCAGGAATAAGGAGGAAAATACGGTTTTTGGAACAGCCTTGGGCCGCTCCCGGGCATAAAAGCGAATAAAAAGCGGTATAAACACCAGATTTCATGCTATTTCACTACGGATTCCTGAACACAAAGTAGATTTCGGCGTTCCAGACTGGCAATATCGGTATGATTTGGGCGGCAATATTGTGGGACCCGCGTCTGGGAAAGAGGCCTTTCAACGCGGCCTGCAAATCACACCTCTAGGAGAACTTCGAATGAAGAACTCACGTCTCTGCAACCCGCTCTTTGCAGCGCTGATCGTCCTCTTGATTGCGGGCGCTTTTGTGGCGCTCTTACCCCAGTTCATCCAAACCAATGTACTGCAAGCAGGAAACGGACCGGTGCCTTGGCCACCGGCAGGAAGCTTTCAAGGACCAACGCCGTGGCCACCAGCAGGAAGCTTGCTAGCAGGAGTCGGACCAACGCCGTGGCCGCCAGAAGTAAGCTTTCAAGGACCAACGCCTTGGCCGCCGGAAGAAAAACAACCAGGAAATCCCATTTGGAGTAACGGCTAGAATTCGACCCCTTTTGGCTGAAATTGCCCGAAACCGGAACCTGCGTAGTGCATTGCTTGGGCAAAGAGGCAGCGGGGAAAAGATTTGGCTTTGAGCCTGTGAGTGGCTGCTCTAAACTTCCACTCACAGGCCCCTCATGCATGTGCTTGAATTCATTATCGAGTGGCTGCCAGTCACGCTCCAGGTGTGGATTCTTGTCCTTCTTGCCAGAAAGTCCCTATACCGGAGATTCCCGCTGTTTGTTCTGTACTCCTTGGTTCAGATCGGTACGGGCCTGGCGCAGGCGACTCTGGTGGGAAGCAAGAATTATTTCTACGTCTATTGGTGGAGCATGGCTATAGTCGGCCTTCTAAGCGTCTTGGCCCTCCATGAGAGCTTTCGCGCCGTTTTCGGGGCATTTTATCGGCTGCCTTGGTTTCGCCTGCTTTGGCCGGGCACCGTTGCGGTGATCTGG